>JAJZFE010000217.1 GCA_021798655.1 Acidobacteriota bacterium
AAACGCTATGCGGAAAATCGTCCCTGCACTCTGTCTCGCTGTCTTCGCCACCGCCACGCTCGCGGCCTTCGCTCAGGACACGCGCGAACAGGCCATCAGCGCCATGCGCAAAGTCGACGCCAAGGAGATGGACCCCACCTACACCACCGCCGCGCCCTTCGCCCAGAAGCTCGTCGATCAGGCACTGGCCAAACATCCCGAGGTCATCCTCCTCGCCGTCCACGCCACACCTCCGGGGCACAAGAACCTCATCGTCGCCTCCAACTTCGGACGCATCGGCAAGATCGGCGACGACGACGATATGCGCTGCATCCGCACCGGCAAGAGCAACCTTGAGATCAGCGAGAAGGGCAATCACTTCGAAGACGAACTCATCCTGCTCGACGCCTCCGGCAAGACCATCGGCGCGCTCGGCGTCGTCTTCAACTACAAGCCCGGCGACGACAAAGCCGCTCTCGAAAAGATCGCCGACCAGCTCCGCGACGAGATGAAGGCTCAGCTCCCCACCGCCAGCAAGCTCTTCGGCCCGGCATAAGACACCTTCGCTCCACACAACACGCGCTCCGCATCGTGACCACAACCTCACCCTGCGGAGCGCGTCTCTTCGTGCACGCTATCGCGGCCACGCATCCATCTGTTCCAGCTGCACGGCACTTGCGCGCTGCTACTGCAGCTTGTCGGCCTCGCGCGCGTCCATCGCCGCCGGCAGCGGCGTAAAGATCCGGTCGTCAACCACCGCCTGCTGCCCTTCGCGGCTAAGCGCATAGCGGATAAACTCACGCAGCACGGGGTTCATCGCAGTGCCTGGCTTGCGGTTCACAAACATGTAGATCGTGCGGCTCAGCGGATACCTCTGCGCCGCCACGTTCGCGAACGTCGGCGCGATCGCCGGCTCTCCGGAATGCACCATCAGGCTCAGCACCTTCGTGTCCGGATTCGTATCCCACGCCAGCCCCGTATAGCTGATCGCGTACTTGTCCGCGGCCACCTTGTCCGACAGCGGAATCACCGTGTGCTGCGACGCGATTCCCTCTCGCCACTGCCCGTTCGCCAGCACATGCATCGCCACAAAGTTGTCGTATCCGTTTGGAATCTCCACGCCCCAGGCATGGATGGGTTTGTCCGCCCATTCGCCCGTCAGCCCCAGCTGACCCCACGTTGTAATCGGCTCGCGAATCCCGCGGTTGTGCGTCGCAGAGTAGATCGCATCCAGCTGAGCATACGTAATCGAATTCAGCGGATTGTCCTTGTTCACAATGAACACGATGCAATCGGTAAACGCCTTCACGCCCAGGCTGCCGCCCGAAACCGAGATCGCCAGCGGCTCGTAACCGAACTTGTCCACAAACGGAGTCACCTCGCGGCCCATCATCTCGCGCGCAATGAACGCGAAGTCCGCCGAGCCATTCGTCAGCCGCGGCCCGCCCTGTCCCGAGCCGCCAATGTCCACCGAGATCGTCACCTTCGGATACAGCTTCGTGAATCCGTCGATCCACTTCTGCTGAAGCACATTCACCGTCGTCGACTCCACACCCTTCAGCGTTCCCTGCAGCCCCTTCACCGGCTTGTACGACGGAATCGACGGATCAACCGTCGCAGAGTATGGCAGCGGCGGATCGGGCCGCGGCGCAGGCGTCTCCAGATTTTGACCGCGCGCCATCACGCACGTCGACAGTACCAGCCCAAGAGTGCAAAGAGTTTTCATAGAGTAGCCTTGAGGTGCCTTTCACGGATGTTCATTGCGACCTGACCACTTCAATCCGCAGATGTGAACGATGCCTGAACCGTCGATGAAAACCTGTTCACCCTCTCCCGCGCGCCGTGCCTTTGCGCTCGTGCCACAGACTTCATACCGTCAGCCCTGCATGAACCCCTTTTCATCTCAGGTTTAGACGACCTTCATTTCGAGAACTATTAATTCTCGTGTCTCACGCAAGCGTGTTCCAGAGCTCTTCCAGATGACGCTGCCCCATGCTTTTCAGAGGTTCGGAGCCCCCATGATCGTCTCTATCCGCAGGTCTGCACTCGTACTCATGCTCTCAGTCGCAACTCTCCTTTGCATCACCGCCCGCGCACAGAGCGGCAACGCGACGCTTCAGGGCACCGTCACCGATCCCTCCGGCGCCGTCGTCCCCGCCGCCAGGGTCCACATCGAAGCGCAGCTCACCCGCGTCAGCCGCGACATCGTCACCAACAAGGACGGCTTCTACTCGGCCTCCAACCTCAGCCCCGGCCGTTACCTGCTCTCCGTCGCTGCCACCGGCTTCTCCACGCAGGTGCAGAAGGACGTTCTCCTCACCGTTGGCTCGGTCATCGACCGCGACGTCCCGCTCCTGCTCTCCGCCACCGACACCACCATCACCGTGGAGGCCTCCGGCAACCAGGTCAACACCGTCGACACCTCCGTGCAGGGCGTCATCGACGGCAAGCAGACCCGCGATCTGCCCACCAACGGCCGCGACTTCACCACGCTCGCCGTCCTCAACTCCGGCGTCTCCCAGATCCTCACGCAGTTTGCCGGCGCGGCCACCGCCACCACCAAACTCTCCCGCGGGCTCGGCGCTCAACTCACCATCGGCGGCAATCGCCCGCAGCAGAACAGCTATCGCCTCGACGGCGTCAACATCAACGACTACGCCAACGGTGGCCCCGGCTCGGTCTCCGGTCTCACCCTCGGCGTCGACGCCGTCCAGGAGTTCAGCGTCATCTCCTCCGACGCACCCGCACAGTACGGTCGCATGTCCGGCGGCGTCATCAACGAGCTCACCCGTCAGGGCACCAACCAGCTGCACGGCTCCGTCTACGACTTCCTCCGCAACAACAAGCTGGACGCGCGCAGCTACTTCGATCCACTCTCCGGCGAGCCCAGCTTCCGTCGCAATCAATACGGCGGAACGCTCGGCGGACCCGTCATCAAGGACAAGACCTTCTTCTTCGTCAACTACGAAGCCGTTCGCCAGGCCCAGGGCGTCTCTCTGCAGTCCACCGTGCTCTCACCCGCTGCCGCGGGCGGCCTCGTCACCTGCACCGTCAACACCACCACCTGCAAGACCGGCACCACGCAGCTGGTCGTCAACCCCGCCGTCAAACCCTACATCAGCCTCTTCCAGCCGTACCTCATCTTTCCCTCCGGCCTCGGCACCATCACCGGCAACACCGCGCTGTTCAACTTCGTCACCACGCAGAAGACCAACGAAGACCTCACCACGCTGCACGCCGATCACAACATCTCACAGGCCGACTCGCTGCACGCCACCCTGCTCTACGACACCGCTAGTCTCGACTCCGCC
>JAJZFE010000150.1 GCA_021798655.1 Acidobacteriota bacterium
GCCGAGCTGGAGGTAGCCTACTTTGCCGACGTGATGGATGAGGTATTCTGCGTCGTCGATCTCGGAGGGGTCGTCGTCGGCGAAGGCCTGTTCGCGTAGTTGATCGAGGAGGATGGCGATGTCGGATTTTTCTAGGGTGACTTCGCTCATGGTGACGAAGGGGGCGCCGGCGGCTTTGGCGTGTTCGACGAAATCTTTCCAGCCGTCGGGGTTCTCTTCTTCGAAGAGGACGGTGGGGACTTCTTCGGTGATGAAGCCGTTGAATCGGCGCATGCCGTGGCCGGCGATGAAGGCCACCATGTCGTCTTTGAGCGAGATGAGGTTATCGGGTTGCATCGAAAGGCTATTGTCTCAGAAAACGGTGAACGGGGTGGGGCTGTGGAAATGGAGGGTGGGGCAGGGTGGCAGGGAATCGCATGGTATATTCAGAGGAAAGTCAATGATTTTTTCTAAAGATTACGTTGGGTATCTGGCGCGCCAGACGGTGAAACATCTGGTGGCGGAGAAGATGATCAGTACGGCGAATTATGCCGTAGTGAACGAGCGTGTTTCTGCCGCGATGGTGGATGAACTGTCGCTGGAGGACCGGATCAACGACGAGGTGCGGGTGATCCTCGAAGCGTTCCAGGACGACATGCGGAAGACGGGCGCGAGCTATCCGGAGATGTTCAAGAAGGTGAAGAACGAACTGGCCCGCAAGTACAAGGCGGTGCTGTGAGAATCTCTCGCGACAAACTGAACAAGCTGGCGCATACGGTGGCGGACACCCTGGCGGAGTTGGACCAGGTGGACTTTCTGGAAGAGCGCAACATGATTCGCCAGGAGGCTCGCAAAGCCCTGGAGAAGCTGCTGATGGAAGAGACCAAGATTGATGCTGCAGCCCGGCTGAAGATCTCGTCGCAGCGGAAGATCATTCTGGAAGGCACGCAGGAGTGGGACATCCTTTATCGGAAGTACTATAACGATGAAGTGAAGAAGCTGGGTATATAGGTACCCCCCCCCTGTAGTCGATTTGTGCTAAAGTCTTCATTCGATGGCGGATAGCTTTGGACTTCTGTTGCATATTGCGCTAAAGTATTGAAAGCAAGGACTTTATTTGCAAAGTCTTGATTCTAAAAGAGAAACGCCCCGGCTTATGGCTGGGGCGTTTTTGCTTGCTGATTTAATTGTAGCGGTTAGGCAGGGGGATTTTGTCAGTTGGGGTGGGGGTGGTATGTGACTTGTTTGCTTGGGGTTGCGGGAAGATGGGTGGTGTGGGGGGCTTGACATGCGATTTTGGCGTGTAAATGGGGAGGGTGGGTTGGCGAATATTTTGTAGGTGGTGGTTTGGCGTGGGGGAGGGTTGAGTTTAGAGTTTGAGCTTGCTATACTTTGGGAAGTGCGCTGGAGAGGACAACCTCCTGCGGTATGTTTGGCGTTATGGTGTAACTGGTTAACACGTCGCCCTCTCAAGGCGAAGAGTCCGGGTTCGAGCCCCGGTAACGCTACCAACCTTGTCTCTGTCTCTGATGCTTAGTGACAATTGGGATATCGTTGAAAAGTAAGGATATTGTGTGTTTTGGCGCCATGGTGTAACTGGTTAACACGCGGCCCTTTCAAGGCTGAGAGTCCGGGTTCGAGCCCCGGTGGCGCTACCAAAAAAATATTCAGTGCAGATGAGTGGATTCAGCAATGCCGGGGCTAAAGCCCAGGTTTGTGGCGGTATTTATTGCGAGGGCTAAAGCTCTTTCCTACCTTAAGTCCAAGGCTATGGTCTGGGGCTTATGCGGCTGTTTGCTTTGTAGGCTTTCGCAGGGCTGAAGCTCTGGGCTCCCATCCAAAGGCGAAGACCTGGGCCAATTCGGCGGCAAGCGCCAGTGCAAGTCCAGATACAAATGCAAGGGCAGCGGCAAGTGCCAGTACAAGTGCTAGTGCACATACAGATGCAAGGACAAAGGCAAGTGCGAGAAGCAGATCCTCCGCTGCGCGAAGGATGACAACCAAACAACGGATGACAACCAAACAACGGATGACACCTAAACAACGGATGACAACTAACATGTGGATAACAATTGAAAGCGGATGACAAGGAAAAACGGATGACAATTGTATGGGATGGCGGGCGAGAGCCGGGTGAGCCATTGGGTTGGGTATGGGCGATATACTGGTGGGGTGAGTAAGACTTTTTATATCGAGACGTTTGGCTGTCAGATGAATGCCCATGACTCCGAGAAGGTGATTGGGACGCTGGAGCAGCAGGGTTATGCGCGGGTGCAGGATGAGGTGGATGCGGGGCTGATTCTGTATAACACCTGTTCGATCAGGGATAAGGCCGAGCAAAAGGTGTTTCATCGGCTGAATGAGTACAAGAAGCTGCAGGGTGAGGGCAAGCGGTTTGCCGTGATTGGGTGCGTGGCGCAGCAGGAGGGGGAGAAGATCTTCGAGAAGGCCCCGTATGTGTCGCTGGTGGCGGGGTCGGCGAGCTACAGGAACCTGCCGGAGATGCTGGCTCGACTGGAGGCGGGGGAGACGCGGATCACAGGGCTGGATGACCGGCAGACGGATGAGACGTTTGAGACGGAGTTTACGGCGAGGTCGAATCCGCACCGTGGATACATCACGATTATTGAAGGTTGCGACAAGTTTTGCGCGTACTGCGTGGTGCCGTATACGCGGGGCAAGGAGCGGAGCCGGACGGCTGCTTCGGTGCTGGTAGAGGCGCGGAAGATGGCGGATATGGGGTTCACGGAGATCCAGTTTCTGGGGCAGAATGTGAACTCGTACCGGGATCCTTCGGGGCGGATGAGCTTTGCGGAGTTGCTGGTGGCGGTGGGCGAGATTGAGGGCGTGAAGCGGGTGCGGTTTACGACGTCGCATCCGCGGGACTTTACGCGGGACATTGTGGAGGCGATCGATGCGACGCCGACGCTTTGCGACCATATTCATCTGCCGGTGCAGTCGGGTTCGACGGCGGTGCTGAAGGCGATGGCGCGGGAGTATTCGCGGGAGTGGTATCTGGAACGGATGAGCTGGATCCATGGGGCGAAGCGGGACATCAGCATAACGAGCGACATGATTGTGGGGTTTCCGGGAGAGACGGACGCGGATTTTGAGGAGACGATTACGCTGCTGGATGCGGTGAAGTATGACGCGGTGTTTGCGTTCAAGTTTTCTCCGCGGCCGAATACTCCGGCGGTGGGGATGGTGGACTCGATACCGGAGGAAGTGAAGACGGAGCGGCTGCGGATATTGATGGACAGGCAGCGGGAGATACAGCGGGAACACTATGGGCGGCATCT
>JAJZFE010000520.1 GCA_021798655.1 Acidobacteriota bacterium
GCGTGTTGGGCTGGCTCGGGATTCGCGTCCCAAGCGCGATGTAGCTGCGGCTACAGCGCCGCATCGACGCTACAGGGCTGTGTCGAGGTGGAACTTCACGCAGCCGTTCAGGTGGCGGTCGCTGCGGTCCTTCCAGCTCGTATCGGCCGAGGGGTGGTTGATGCCCTGGCGGTAGAAGACGAGCCACGTGCGGCAGCCCTTCAGGTCGATCGCGGTCGCATCGTGCGTGGCATTCAGCTGCGTGTCGAAGGCCTGCAGCGCAGGGTCAAACTGCGTCGCGTCTGCGGCGCGCAGTGCTGCGGCAGCGTCGAAGGCCGTCCACGCCGGCGACTGCACCGCAACCGGATGCGTCGTGGTGACGATAGCGGCCGGGCCTTCGCTCGGCACAACGCGATGGCGGTTCCGCCAGATGTTGAACGCAAACAGCGCGACGATCACGGCGATAAGAATGAAGTGGCGTGGCTTCAGGGACATAGTGACCAGGGGCCGCCGGAGCGGCTGTTGCAACGTTGTTAGTGGGTGCGATCCACCAGGTAATGCGCGAGCGCGAGCAACGGCGCGGCCGCGTCGCCGAAGGGTGCGAGCGCGAGGTCGGCATCGGCGATAAGCTGCGCGGCGTCCTGCCTCGATTGCTCGATGCCGTAGACTGCGGGCCACGTGGCTTTGTCGCTGGCGGTGTCCTTGCCCGCAGTCTTGCCCAGTTGCTCGGAGGACTGCGTCACGTCGAGAATATCGTCGACGATCTGGAAGGCGAGGCCCGCCTTTTCGCCGAACGTTCGCAGCCGTGCGAGCGTGTCGATGTGATTCTGCGCCGGCTTGTGCCCCAGCCCCAGCAGCCCGCCGCAGACGATGCTCGTCGTGATGAGCGCCCCGGTCTTCGCGCGGTGGATGCGGTCTACCAGCGCGGCGGTGGGCTTGTGGCCTTCGCCTTCGATGTCCATCACCTGGCCGCCAATCATGCCGGAGGGGATGCCCGTATCGACGCCGACGCCAGTGCCGATGGCCAGCGAAAAATCATGCAGAATCGCAACCACGGTGGCCGGCGGTGCAGGCAGTTGTGCGAGCGTCTGGAAGGCGAGCGTCTGCAGTGCGTCGCCCGCGAGGATCGCGATCGCCTCGCCAAACACAACGTGGCACGTCGGCTGGCCGCGACGCAGGTCGTCGTTGTCCAGCGCGGGCAGGTCGTCGTGGATGAGCGAGTAGGTGTGCACCATCTCGAGCGCAGCACCGAGGCTGGCCGCGCCATCGGGCAGTGTGCCCGCCACCATGCGCGCGGCCTCCATGCAGAGAATGGGGCGCAGCCGCTTGCCGCCTGCAAAGGTGCTGTGGCGCATCGCACGATGGATACTGTGCGGCTCCGTGGTGGCCGCGGGCAATAGCTGTTCCAGCGCCGCATCGGTACGAGCCACGCCGGACTTCAGAAGGGATTGAACGTCGATGGTCATTGCTAATCCAACATTCTACGCGAGTATCATGGCGCGGGCACGCGGCTCACACGCTGCTTCTGCTGAAGGCCTGCGCCAGCAGCCACAGCAGCGCCAGTGCCGAGAGACACATGCCGAGCACCTGGTCGGTCGTCTCATGCCAGCGAATGTCTATGCTGGATGCACCGGCAGGCAGCGCAACCGTGAGCAGCCCATCGTCGCGATGCACGTGCTCGCCGAGCACGAGCCCGTTGCAGACCACGCGCCAGTTGGGATAGTCGCGCAGATTCAGGATGAGATACGCCGGGCGTTGCAGGCGAAACACGGAGTGCGTTGGCGCGGGCGAGGACAGCGTCTGCGCATCAGGCACGGGGGAGTCGTCTCCGCTGAGGCCCGGGTTGCTTTCAGCGGCCGTTGGCACCGTGCCCGGCGCATGGGCGTCAGGGGAGCCGGCGAGCCAGTAGCCGGGATCGTCGGTGCGCAGCACGTCGTTGTCCGCATCGAGCGGCGTGTACTCGTCCGTTGGCGGCGCACCGTGTTGCGTGCGAAACAGAGCCGCCACCGCAGCAGGGCAGTCGGCGTCCTCGCACTGTTGTGCATACATTCGATAGCCCGTTGCGCTGAGCGCCAGTGTCAGCAACATCGCCGCGAGCGCAACCGTGCGCTCTCTGTGCGCCATCCATGCGCTGCACAGCGCTTCGAGCAGCAATGCAAGCGCGAAAGCCAGCACGGCGCTGAGGATCGTAAGTAGTCGCCACGGAAACTGCAGATACTGAAGATCAGGCAGATGAAGCCACAGCGGCAGCGACGCGGGCGTAAGCAGCAATGCGATCGCGATGGCGAGGCTCGCGAGCAGCAACGGCTGTCGCGTGAGCCTGCGATGCCGCGCCAACAGCGCCCCGAGCACCGCGACAGTCAGCAGCACAAGGGTGAGAGCGAGCGCGCTGGCGGTGTGGTTCACCGCGTCATGCGCGGCATCGGCCGTGTGTGCAAAGAGGAAGTTCTGCTGCACGCTCAGGCTGGGCAGAATCGCCATCGCCACCTGCACGAAGCGACGCTCATAGGCCGCAGGAATCAGGTAGTACGCAGGCAGAGCCAGGCCGAAGAGCGTGCCGCCGAGGTACGTGAGCGCGAGCTGCAAGGCAGGCAGTGGCGTCGCCTCGCCGCACTGCTGCGTCGCGTCAGTGATAGCCGGATCGCGCGGCCGCATCGCAATGAGCAGAGGTAACGAGCCAAGCAGGCGCAACGAGGCCAGCAGCGCAAAAGCGTAGCATCCCATCACGGCCGCAGGCGCGTTGGTCAGCCACAGCAGCGCGATCGGCAACGCGACGCCGCGCACCGTGGGTCGTTCGCGCAGCACGGCCAGCAGCAGCAGCGGCATCCACGCCGCCGCCAGCAGCTCTGCAAAGGCCGCACGCTCGAACGCGCAGAAGAGGATGTATGGATTCGCAAGATAGAACGCCGCAGCCAGCAGAGCTGCGGCCGGCGAAACGTAGTGACGCGCCAGGTGGTACATCGCCAGGCCCGCAGCACTGAGCGCGATCCAGATGAAGAGCGTGGGCGCGGCCGATGCAGGAGCGACACTGACCAGCAGTGCTCCCAGCAGCCACGAGAGCGGAGGATAGAAGACGAAGCGCGGCTCGCCCGCGTTCCATGCGGGTGAAAAGGCCCAGTGCGGATACTGGCCGTGGCGCAGTTGCGCAGCGGCGTCCAGCCAGCTCTGCAGGTGGAACGTGAGGTCCTGCCCGCAGGAGACCCCGTGCGCGAGCAGCGGATGCACGGCCAGCAGCGCGGCGAGCGGGATCAGCAACAGCGGCGCGAGAAGCTTGGATGGATCGCTGCGAGGCATACGC
>JAJZFE010000228.1 GCA_021798655.1 Acidobacteriota bacterium
GTCAGCGGTGAATTCATGCCACGGTCGATCATCCGCGCCAGCAGCCGCGCATCCTGCTCACTCACCTTCAGCCGAGCCAGAATCTCTGCATCGAAAACCTCCTCCCCCAGCGCCGCGAGCAGGTGTCCAAACGCCATCCGCCACGGCTGCCGCACCGCCGCCTCCGACCCCGGCATCGCCGCATACTTCAATTGCGCATAGCGCTCATAGCCGCTCAACGTCGCAATCAAAACTTCGCCGCCCCACACGCAACCATCGGCCCCATAGCCCGTACCATCGAGCGCCAGCCCAATCACCTGCCCACTCAGCGCGTGTTCCGCCATGCACCCCGCAATGTGCGCATGATGATGCTGCACCGCAATCTTCACCTGCGACTGCTGCATCGCCCACACCGTCGACGCATAGCCTGGATGCAGATCGTGCACCACACACTCCGGCACAACCTGGAAGATGCGTTCAAAGTGTTCCAGCGCCTCGGCAAAAAAATCCAGCGAGGCCACAGACTCCAGATCGCCCAGGTGCTGGCTCTGATACGCATGATGCCCCCTCGCCAGCGTGAACACGCTCTTCAAATGCCCGCCCACCGCCAGCAGCGGAGGCGCTTCCATCGGCAGCCGCACCGGCAGCGGCACATGCCCCCTCGACCGCCGCAGAAACTGTGGAGCTCCCTCCATCACGCACATCACCGAATCATCCGCTCGCTGCAAAATCTCTCGATCATGCATCAGAAACGCATCCGCAATCCCGTGCAACCGCTCCACCGCCTCATCATTCGCAATCGCAATCGGCTCTTCGCTCAGGTTGGCGCTGGTCATCACCAGCGCGCTCAATTCTGCATTGCCCAGCAGTAGATAGTGCACCGGCGCATAGGGCAGAAACACACCCAGCCACGGAGCGCCCGGCGCAATCTCCGCCGCAAGCCCATGCGAACCCAGTGCGCGCAGCAGAACAATCGGCCTCTCAGTACTCGTCAGCAACGCAGCCTCCGCCGCACTCACCGCACACATCTGCCGCACCGCATCCATATCCCGCACCATCACGGCCAGCGGCTTTCCAAACCGATGCTTCCGCCCACGCAGCCGCGCCACAGCCTCCTGGTTCGTTGCATCCACCACCAGATGAAATCCGCCGATCCCCTTCACGGCGACAATCTTCCCCTCCGCCAGCAACTCGAGCGTTGCACCCACCGGCTCATTCACATCGCTCGCAGCTCCCTCCGCATCCAACAGCGTCAGCCGCGGACCGCACTCCCAGCACGCATTCGGTTGCGCATGAAATCGCCGGTCGCGCGGATCGTCATACTCCGTCTGGCACGCCGCGCACATCTTGAAGCGCGCCATCGACGTCTGCGGGCGATCATACGGAATGCTGCGCGTAATCGTGAACCGCGGCCCGCAATGCGTGCAGTTAATAAACGGATACCGATACCGCCGATTCCCCGGATCGAGCATCTCGCGCAGACACTCCCCACACGTGGCCGCATCCGCCGGAATCTGCGTGCTCACATGCCCACTCGCATCGCTCGCTGTAATTCGGAATCCAGCCACCCCGCTGGTCTCCATGCTCTCAACATCGACCGACTCAATCTGCGCCAGCGGCGGAATCTCCAGTGGCAGCCTGCGCAGAAACTCCTCCACCCGCTGCCTCTCGCCTTCAATCTCCAGCACCACGCCGCCAGTGCCGTTCGCAACCTCCCCATTCAGTCGCAACTCCGTCGCAAGGCAGTACAGGTACGGTCGAAACCCCACCCCCTGCACCACGCCCGCAATCTTCACTCGCCGACGCATCATCCTGTGATTATCAGCCACTCCCACACCCCGCGCATCAACAGATCCGCGGCAACTGATCCCCCGACAGCATATCGACAATCCGGTCCGTACCAAAGCTCGTCCGCATCACCACGCATCCCGGACGATTCAACGTCACCGTCCCAATCACCTGCGCCCGCCTGCCTGCCTCCACCGACCGCATCGCAGCAAGCGCAGACTGCGCATCCTCCGGCGCAACAATTGCAATCAACTTTCCTTCATTTGCAACATGCATCGGATCCAGCCCGAACAACTCGCACGCTCCGCGTACCGTATCGCTCACCGGAATGCTGCGTTCATCCAGCAGCACCCCCGCCCGCGCCGTCGCAGCAATCTCATTGGTTGCACTCGCTAGCCCGCCGCGCGTCAGATCGCGCATCGTCCGCAGCCCCGGCGCCGCACGCACCACCGCGCGGCAAAGCTCCGTCAGCGGCGCCGTATCGCTCACCAGATCACCCGACACACCCAACCCCTCGCGCTGCGCCAGAATCGTCACTCCATGCTCGCCGATCGGCCCGTTCAACAGGATGCGGTCCCCTGCGCGAACATACTGCGGCCCCAGCACCACTCCCTCCGGGATCACCCCAATGCCAGCCGTCGTAATAAAGATCTCGTCCCCACTCCCCTTCTCCACCACCTTCGTATCACCCGTAACGATGCTCACCCCCGCTCGTCGCGCCGCCACGGCCATCTGGTCCACCACGCGCCTCAGCGTCTCCAGCGGCAACCCCTCTTCCAGAATGAACGCAGCGCTCAGGTATTGCGGCTCCGCCCCTCCCACCGCCAGGTCATTCACCGTTCCGTAGACCGCTAACTCCCCAATGCTGCCGCCCGGAAAGAACAGCGGCTTCACCACATACGAGTCAGTCGTAAACGCAACCCGCCCCGCGGCCATGGACACCGAAGCCTGATCATTCAACTCATTCAACACCGGATTACCAAACGCAGGCAGAAAGATATCCCGCATCAGCGCCGCCGAAAGCCTCCCTCCGCTGCCATGCCCCAGCACGACATGCGACTTCACCGGCAGCGGCATCGGGCAGGCAATCGATGGCATCTCGCGCACGCTCATGCACCCTCCCCAGACGGCACGCACTCATCTTCACTCATCTCTCCGTTGTGCCTGCGATACAAATAGTAAGCAGCACAAGCGCCCTCCGACGACACCATCGGCGCACCCAGCGGCGACTCCGGCGTACACCGCGTCCCAAACGCTCCGCACTGCTTCGGCTTCGCCAGTCCTTGCAAAATCATCGCGCTGATGCACTCCTTCGGCTCTGCGACCGAAATATCCTCAAGCCCAAATCGCAGCTCCGCATCGAACTCGCGATACGCTGCGCTAAGCTGCAATCCGCTGACCGCCACCTCGCCCAGCCCCCGCCATTTGCGGTCGCACACCTCATACACCTCGAAGAGCATCTCCCGCGCCCGCTGGTTTCCAGCCTCGCGCACA
>JAJZFE010000200.1 GCA_021798655.1 Acidobacteriota bacterium
TCGACGTAGGGATTGAGCAGCTCGATGTTGAGCTTGTACTGCTCGATGATGCGGGGCCAGTAGGCGACGCCGGCACCGCCGAGCGGATCGACGGCGAGCTGAAGCGTGGTGCCGGCGAGCGGGGCGAAGTCGATGACGTTGGCCAGGTCGGTCACGTAGTTGGCGATGTAGTCGTGGCGGTGCGTGGTGGGTGCGTGCAGCGCTTTGCTGAAGCTGAGGCGCTTGACGCCCTGCAGCTTCGCGGCGATCAGCTCATTGGCGCGGTCCTGAATCCACTTGGTGGCGGTGGTGTCGGCCGGGCCGCCGGTGGGTGGGTTGTACTTGAAGCCGCCGTCCTCGGGAGGATTGTGGCTGGGTGTGATGACGATGCCGTCGGCCTGCGGCTTGCCTTTGTTCTCGTCATTGTAGGTGAGGATGGCGTGCGAGAGCGCGGGTGTGGGCGTGAAGCCGGCGGTGGTGGAGGCGCTGTTGTAGCCGGCGTCGATGATGGTGTTGACGCCGTTGGCGGCGAGCACTTCGAGTGCCGTGACGAAGGCAGGCTCGGAGAGCGCGTGCGTGTCCTGCGCGAGGAAGAGCGGGCCGGTGGTGTTTTCTTTCGCGCGGTACTCGACGATGGCCTGGGTGATGGCGAGGATGTGCGCGTAGTTGAAGCTGGTGGACAGCGACGAGCCGCGGTGTCCGCTGGTGCCGAAGGCCACGCGCTCGGCGGGGTTCTCCGGGTCGGGGTGGTTGGCGTAGAAGGCGGTGACGAGCGAGGGCAGCTTGACGAGCTTGTCAGGGGAGGAGAGGTGGCCAGGCGTGTTGTAGATCGTCGCGGACATGGGAGAAGGGTACTGCAGGGAGCAGGGAGTAGGGAATAGCGGCGGGGCGGAAGCTGACTAGGGTGCCTGCTGGTTGCGCAGGCGGTAGAACGCATAGCCGAGCAGGTTGACGAGGAGCGTGGAGAGAAGGATCTTTGCGGCGAAGGGCAGTGCTGAGGAGGAGCCGTCGAAGGGGTAGGCGTTGAGGCCGAAGCTGAGCAGGGAGCTCAGGAATCCGACGGCGCAGAGGAGGAGTACCCATACGGGGACGCGCCGCGTGAAGAGCTTGAGACCCAGCAGCGGGATGGCAAACATGACGAGATACGCGAGGACGTAGAACTCGTTGGAGGCGTTGTTGAGCACGTTGAAGGCTTCGACGGCGTGGACGCCTGCGCTGCCCAGGGCGATGAGTGCGGCGATGGTGAGCGTCGCAACGAGGATGGAGTTGGTGGGCGTGCGGTAGCGCGGGTGCAGGCGCGAGAACCACGCCGGGATGAGGTGGTCCCAGCCGGCGGCCATGGGCAGGCGCGTGACTCCGGTGAAGATGTAGCTGGCCGCGCCGAAGATGCGGACCTGCAGCAGCAGGATGACAAAGCGCGCGAGCCATGTGGCCGCGACGTTGTTGCCGAAGGCGAGGCGGAGCGTCTGCGGAATGGGTGCGATGTAGTTGATGGCGCTGCCGGTGAGCTCGTGGAAGGCGAGCACCGAGGCGGTGCCGAGGACGAACATCACGATGATGATGGGGCTGGCGATGACGATGGAGAGGCCGATGTCGCGCGACGGCGACCTGGCTTCGCCGGCCATGATGGCGATGTACTCCAGGCCGGAGGCGGCGAAGATGATCTGGCCGATGAGCGCGAGCGAGGTGGGGTCGGTGCGGGGCAGGTGCAGCTCGAAGGGCGTGAAGTGGAGGGGTAGGTGGTGCGCCATGGCCCAGAGCGGCGCGAGGATGAGCAGCGCGAAGGCGGTCATCATGGCCGCTCCGGAGACGTTGTGGATCCACTTGCCAAGCGCGAGGCCGCGGGCGGCGGAGAGTGTGAGCAGGGCAAGGACGATGGCGAGCGCGGAGAGCACGACGGCGTGGTTGTCGGGGATCCATGAGGCGGCGGGGCCGATCATGAAGGCGAACTCGCTGGGTAGCTGGAAGAGCAGGAAGGCGATCACGAAGAGGCCGTAGGCCCAGATGTTCCAGGCCGTGAGGAACCCGATGGTGTCGCCGAAGCTGCGGCGCGCCCAGACGTAGAGACCGCCTTCGAGGGGCATCTCTCGGTTGAGCCAGAAGACGGCGACGGCCATCGGCGCATAGAAGACGGCGAAGGCGAAGAGCCAGACGACGGTCTGCGCGTGGCCGAGCCCGGCGGCGAGTCCGACCCACGAGCTGCCCACGACGGTGAGCACCTGCGAGAGCACGAGATCGCGCAGGGTGAGCTGGCGCTTGAGTTGGTGGTCGTCGGCGGAGTGGGTGGGCATAGGCGGCTGTTCGGATTGTGTCATGGAGCGCCGGCGGCAGGCCCGGGGCGGGCTTGATTTTACCGGAGGAAACGGCTACAACTGGCTCATTCCCGGGCTGTAACGCAGTGGTGTTCCGCGAACCGCATGGCGCAGAGTAGAAGGCCAGCGGCAACGTGCTTTGTTGAGCAGTAATCGTTGTTGTGAGGACGGCGGATTTGAACGGCGAGCTCCGAGACGGGAGCAGAGCGAGACATGCGTTGCGCGCGGCTGTTGTCGTGTTGCTGTGGATGCTGTGTGCGCGGTCGCAGGCGCAGCTTGCGACGCTGGTGGGTGACGCGCATGTGTCCAGCGCGCAGCCGACCGTCAACGCCGGGACGCTCAGCAATCTTGACGTGGGCGGCGCCTACACCGCGCTGATGCAGTTTGACCTGGGCACGCTGCCGCCGGGAACGACAGCCGGACAGATCGCGCGGGCGACGCTGACGGTGTATTGCAATCGTGCCGACGCCGGCGGCGCGGTGAGCGTGCAGCCGGTGAACGGCGCGTGGACCGAACTCGGCGTGACGTACCAGACGCTGCCTCCGCTGGGTGCGGCGGTGGTCAGCCAGACGGTGAATGCTGCGGGAGAGTTTGTTACGTTCGACGTGACCGCCGTGGTGCAGGGCTGGCTGAGCGGTGCGAGCGCAAACGACGGGCTGGCGCTGACCGCGGGCAGTGGCGTGGCGCTGCAGTTCGACAGCAAGGAGAACGACCAGACCAGCCACGCGCCGCTGCTGGATATTGCGCTGGTGGACACGGTCACTGGCACAGGCGGCGTTGCAGGAGCGACCGGCGCAACCGGCGTTGCAGGAGCGACCGGGGCGACGGGTGCACCGGGCCTGCCGGGGCCTGCTGGCGCAACGGGGCCTGTTGGCGCGACGGGGCCTGTTGGTGCAACGGGGCCAGCGGGTGCCGCAGGGTTGCCGGGGCCAACCGGTGCGACCGGGGCGGCGGGATTGAACGGGTTGCCCGGTGCGACGGGTGCTGCCGGTGCGACCGGAGCCACTGGCGCGCAGGGGATTCAGGGGCTCTCGGGGGCGTTTGCGTACCTGGGCGCGTATCAATCGACGACGAACTATGGTTCGGGCGATGTGGTGTTGTGGGCGGGCTCGACGTGGGTGTCGCAGATCGCGGGCAACCACGGCAACACGCCGGGCGTGGTGCCGGGTACGTGGGGTCTGCTGGCGGCGCAGGGTGCGACGGGAGTGGCTGGAGCGACGGGTACGACGGGCGCAACCGGTCAACCGGGGCCGCAGGGATTTGGCGTGCAGGGCGCGACGGGCGCCACAGGAGTGGCTGGCGCGACGGGTGCGACCGGCTCGCCGGGGCTGGTGTACCGCGGCGCGTACCAGTCCACGACGAACTACTCGCTGGGCGATGTGGTGCTGTGGAACGGCGCAAGCTGGGCGTCGCTGGTGGGGTTCAACGTGGGGCAGACGCCGGGGCTGGTGCCGGGGTACTGGGGGATGTTGACGGCGCAGGGCCCGCAGGGTCTGCAGGGTGTGCAGGGGATTGCGGGACCGACCGGCGCGACCGGCTCTCCGGGGTCGGTGGGGCCGCCGGGGCAGCAGGGCAACACGGGAGCGCAGGGAATTGCCGGGCAGGCCGGCGCGCAGGGGATTCCCGGCGTGACCGGTGCGACTGGCCTGCAGGGACCGATGGGGCCGCAGGGAGTGCAGGGCGCGGTGGGGCTGAACTTTACCGGCGCGTACAGCTCGACGGCGAACTATAACGCGGGCGACGGCGTCACGTGGGCCGGCGCGGCGTGGGTGTCCCTGAGCGGCAACAATCACGGCAACACGCCGAACGCCAGCCCGGCGTTCTGGGCGATGTTTGCGCAGGATGGAGCAGCGGGTTCGGCCGGGGCGACGGGTGCGACCGGGGCACCGGGGCCGATCGGGCTGCCGGGGCTGAACGGTTTGAATGGAGCGACGGGCGCTGTCGGTGCGACGGGCGCAACCGGGCTGCCGGGGCTGGTGTATCAGGGCGCGTACAGCTCGGCGACGAACTACACGCTGGGCGACGTGGTGTTGTGGCAGGGTGCGAGCTGGGTGTCGCGTGCGGCGTTCAATGCAGGACAGCAGCCGGATGTTTCGCCGACCTACTGGGGCGTGCTCACGACGCAGGGCGTGCAAGGCGTGACGGGCGCGACCGGTCCGCAGGGGTTGGTCGGCGCGGCGGGTCTGCAGGGGCCGGTGGGGCCGGTCGGGTTGCAGGGGGGGCAGGGCGCGACGGGGCCGCAGGGGCCTGCGGGCGCGCAGGGGTTGCAGGGCGTGGCCGGGGCTGTTGGTGCGACGGGCGCGCAGGGCTTGCAGGGCGTGGCCGGGCAGGCCGGAGCGCAGGGGATCGCCGGACCGACCGGAGCCACCGGGGCGCAGGGGCCCGCTGGTGCCACCGGTGCGGCGGGGGCTGTGGGCATGAGCTTTATCGGGCCGTACGACCCGACCGTGAACTATGGCGCTGGCGATGGCGTGCTGTGGCAGGGCGCGGGCTGGGTCTCGCTGGCGGCGAACAACCACGGCAATACTCCCAGCGCGAGCCCGGCGTTCTGGACGATGTTTGCGGCCACCGGTGCCGCCGGGCTGAATGGTGCCACCGGTGCCACCGGCGCGACGGGATTGAATGGTTTGAACGGAGCCGCAGGCGCAACCGGGCCGCAGGGCCTGCAGGGGTTGCTGGGGCCGGCCGGACCTGCCGGCGTTCCCGGTGCCACCGGGGCTGCGGGAGCCACCGGCGCGGCCGGAGCCGTGGGAGCCACCGGCGCGGCGGGGGCCGTCGGTGCGACCGGAGCCACTGGCGCGACGGGTGCCGGGGTGGCCGGCGCGACGGGTGCGACCGGAGCCGTCGGTGCGACGGGAGCGACAGGGGCAACGGGTGTACCGGGGCTGGTGTATCGCGGGGCGTACAGCTCGGCGACGAACTACGCGCTGGGCGATGTGGTGCTGTGGCAGGGGTCGAGCTGGGTGTCGGTGGTGGCCGGCAACGCGGGCCAGCAGCCGGATGTGTCGCCGGCGTTCTGGTCGGTGGTAGCGTCGCAGGGGCCCGCAGGCGCGACGGGATCCGGGGTGGCCGGCGCGACGGGGGGCGCGGTGGGGCCGCAGGGGTTGCAGGGTTTGATCGGCCTGCCGGGTTTGCAAGGAGTCGCCGGGCCGCAGGGGCCTGTCGGCGCGCAGGGTTTGCAGGGAGTCGCCGGTCCGGCGGGTGCAGTTGGCGCGACGGGCGCGCAGGGCGTTGCCGGTCAGCCCGGCGCGCAGGGCGTGGCCGGTGCAGCAGGCGCCACCGGCCCGCAGGGGCCTGCGGGGTCAACGGGCGCAGCGGGCCTCAACGGTACAACCGGCGCGACCGGAGCGACGGGAGCAACGGGTGCACCGGGGCTGGTGTATCGCGGGGCCTACAGCTCGGCGACGAACTACGCGCTGGGCGATGTAGTGCTGTGGCAGGGATCGAGCTGGGTGTCGCTGGTGGCCGGCAACGCGGGCCAGCAGCCGGATGTGTCGCCGACGTTCTGGTCTGTGGTGGCGTCGCAGGGGCCTGCGGGGGCGCAGGGATTGCAGGGCGTGCCGGGGGTTGCGGGCGCGACCGGTGCGGTCGGGCCTGCGGGTGCGGCCGGCGCGGCGGGTCTGCAGGGAGTCGCCGGGCCGCAGGGGCCTGTGGGCGCGCAGGGTTTGCCGGGGGCAGTGGGGCCGCAGGGCGTGCCGGGAGCGACGGGCGCGCAGGGGGTTGCCGGTCAGCCTGGCGCGCAGGGCGTTGCCGGCGCGGCAGGAGCCACCGGGCCCGCGGGTGTGGCCGGGCCTGCAGGCAGCAACGGTGCAACGGGCGCAACAGGTTCGGTCGGCGCGACCGGCGCGACGGGGCCGGTGGGGATGAACTTTCGCAGCGCGTGGGCGGCCGCGGCGACCTATGCGGTCAACGATGTGGTGACGTACTCCGGTGCGACGTACCTGGCGCTGCAGGCCAACACGAACGCGCAGCCGGATGTGAGTCCCGCGTCCTGGACGCTGCTGGCGCAGGCTGGCAGTGCCGGGCCGACGGGGGCTGCGGGCACGGCGGCCACCATGGCGGTCGGCACGGTGACGACGCTGGCACCGGGCGCGGCGGCGACGGTGACCAACGTCGGCACGGCCAGCGCTGCGGTGTTGAGCTTCGGGATTCCGCAGGGTGCCACGGGCGCTGCGGGCAGCGGCGGCGGCGGCACCGGCACGGCCAGCGGAACCTTTGCCGGGGTCTTTCATGCAGTGAGCTTCAACGAGATTTACTACGCGGTGAACTCGCCCAACGCCAACACGAATGAGTCCGGCACGACGCCGACGACCGGCGTGCTGGCGTGGGTGCCGCTGGGCTGTACCGCTACGCAGCTCAGCGTGTTTTCGCAGCAGTCGAATACGGTGACGGTGACGCTGCGGGTGGGCTCGCCGACGGCGATGGTGAACTCGGCGCTCGCCTGCAGCGCGGCCAGCAACGCGAGCTGCACAGCGACCGGTTCGGTGGTGGTGGGGCCGGGCGAGTTTGTGGACTACGTCATCTCCGGTGCGTCGGGCACGCCGGCGGCGGTGTGGACGGCGCTGCAGTGTCAGTGATCGCCGCATGTCGTTGCTGTCTCAGCACCTGCGCGTTTGCTTTCGCCACACGCTTGCAGGTATAAATCGACCACAAGAGCCAACGATTTCAGACGATGAGAACTGTGAGGCCGGGTGCGCGAGCAGCAACCGGATGCAGGGCAGGGAGTCCTCACGATGCACAAAGCACGGGTTGCGGCGATGGGATTGTGCGCGCTGGCAGGGGTGGCGCGCGCGTACGGTTCGGCGGACAAGGTGCCCGACTGGGTGCGCACCGAGGCGCACCAGACGCTGCCGCAGCTGCCTGCGGACACCCGCTCAGTCGTGCTGCTCGATGAGCATACCTACACGGTCGATACGAAGGGTCAGGCGACCGAGCACGTGCGCTACGTGGTGAAGATCGTTCGTCCGCAGGGGCGCGAGGACGCGTACCCGGTGGTGTGGTTCGACAAGGACAGCAAGGTGCTTTCGATGCATGTGTGGAGCATCGACCCGGCGGGCAAAGAGTACGCCATGAAGGACAACGAGATCGTGCAGGTCGGGCCGCCGGGGCAGGGCGGCGAGTTGTATGAGGACGACAAGGCTCGCGTGGCCGAGCCTCCGGGACGCGATCCGGGCGGCGTAGTGGCCTACGAGTATGAGCGTCGCGAGCGGCCGTACGTGGCGGAGACCAGCTGGTTCTTCCGGGACGACACGCCGCGGATGCACCAGAGCTTTACGCTGGTGCTGCCGCCGGGGTACACGTACTCCACCACGTGGGCCAACCATGCTCCGGTGCCGGGCGCAGATCTTGAAGATCATCGCTATCGCTGGGAGATGGACAACCAGCCAGCCATCGATCTGGACCAGGTGCCGCTGCCGCCGTCGGCGGGGGCGCTGGCGGCGCGGCTGACGATTCACTACGCCGGGCCGGGGCTGGCGCAGCCGCAGGAGTCCACCTGGCAGGGCGTGGGTGAGCGGTTTGACGGGCTGGCGCACGACCGCGAGGCTGCAACGCCGGAGATCGCGGCCAAGGCGCAGGAGCTGGTCGCGGGCAAGACCGACTTCTACGACCGCGCCGAGGCCATCGGCGACTTTGTGCAGCAGAAGATCCGCTACTTCGTCATCGAGATGGGCATCGGCGGGTACCAGCCGCATCCGGCGGGAGAGATCTTCAAGGGCCGCTACGGCGACTGCAAGGACAAGGCGACGCTGCTCGCAGCGATGCTCAGCAGTGTGGGCATGCACAGCGACATCGTGCTGGTGGACACGCGTCGCGGCTTCGTGAACCCGGAGGCCCCGTCGATCATGGGCGATCACGCGATTGCCGCGATCGAGGTGCCCGCGGGGTACGAGTCGCCGAAGATGCACAGCCTGGTGACGGCGACCAGCGGCAAGCGATATCTCATCTTCGATCCGACGTGGGAGGAGACGCCGTTCGGCCAGGTGGAGAACGACCTGCAGGGCAGCTACGGCGTGCTGGTGGAGGGCGCGCAGAGCCAGCTCATTCAGATCCCCGTGATGAGTCCGGAGTTGAACACGGTCAAGCGCACAGGCACGTTTGCACTGGCGGCCGACGGCTCGCTGAAGGGCGAGGTGACGGACCTGCGCTTCGGAGATATCGCCGAGCGGCGTCGGCGGCAGTACCAGAAGGACGACGCGAAGAAGCAGGAAGAGTTTCTGCAGCACCAGGCCGGTCGCGACCTGATGGCGGTCTCGCTGAGCGGCATCAAGGTGAGCAATCTGGAGGCGTTGAACAAGGACCTGACCACGCAGTACGGTGTGCAGGCGAGCCACTATGCCAGCCAGAGCGGGCCGCTGCTGATGCTGCGCCCGCGCGTACTCGGCAGCTACGCGCTGGAGGTGGACCGCAAGCCGCGCACCGTGCCCATTGACCTGTACGAGACGATGCAGGGCACCGATGCGTTCGACATCGCCATCCCCGAGGGGTATGTGGTGGATGAGCTGCCCGATCCGGTGAAGGAAGACTTCGGCTTTGCGACCTATGAAAGCTCCACCGTGGCGCAGGGCAACACGCTGCACTACAGGCGCGAGTATCGGCTGCGCGCGGTGACGCTGCCGGCCAGCCAGTACGCCGCGGTGCAGCGGCTGGCCAGTGTGATTGGAGCCGACGAGGCCGCGCAGGTGGTTTTGAAAAAGCAGTAAATCCGTACGGAGTGTGGACGCATGAAGCTGGTTCGAACGATGGTGGTGGCGGGTTGTGTGGCGATGCTGGCGGGCATGGTGGCGGCGCACGCCGGCGACGACTTCCAGAAGCCGACGGCCGAGGAGATGGCGATGACCTCGGTGCCGGGCTATCCCGGAGCGGCCGCGGTGGTACTCTTCCGCGAGCAGATCACCACGGACGATCTGCACTCCACCCAACGGTATGAGCGGGTGAAGATTCTGACCGAAGAGGGCAAGAAGTACGCCAACGTGGAGCTGCGTTTTGTGCGCACGGAAAGCTTCAACGGCAGCGGAGAGTTCGACGGCACCGAGGAGTCCATCGACGGCATTGAGGCCCGCACGATCCATTCTGACGGCACGGTGGTCCCGTTCACCGGAAAGCCCTACGTGAAGATGATCGAGAAGACCAAAGACCTGAAGTATCAGGCCAAGGTCTTTACGCTGCCGGACGTCGAGGTCGGCAGCATCATCGAGTATCGTTACACACACCACTTCAGCGACCGGCTGTTCGAGGAGCCGCAGTGGTACATCCAGGGCGACCTGTTTGTGAAGCAGGCGCACTACGTATGGCACCCGACATCGCACGATCTGATGGACAACGAGGAGCGGCCCATCAACAGCATCGCGTGGTTTCCCATCCTGCCGGCTGGAACAGCGGTCAAGCATTCAGAACAGGCGGCAGCCGGTCCTTCCGGCTCCAGCACCCAGCTCTACGAACTCACCATCAAGGACGTTCCGCCCATGACCGTGGAGGACTTCATGCCTCCGCTCAAGAGCCTGAGCTACCGCGTGCTGTTCAGCTTCACGCCCTTTCGTACCGGCGACGAGTACTGGAAGTCCGAGGGTAAGGACTGGTCCAAGCGGCGCAACGCGTTCATGAAGTCCAGCCACGACCTGGACGATGCGACGCAGGCAGCGATCGCCGGTGCGACGACCGCAGATGCCAAGCTGCGCAAGATCTATGCGCTGGTGATGACCTTCGAGAACACGGACTACACGCGCGAGCGGCAGAAGACCGAAGACGGCACCATCAAGACCGTCAGCGATGTGCTGGCGCGCAAGCGCGGCTCAGCATCGCAACTGACCCAGCTGTTCGTGGCGATGGCGCGCTCGGCCGGCATCGACGGCTATCTGATGCTGGTGCCCGACCGCGACCAGGGACTCTTTATCTCGAACTGGTTGAGCTTCGACCAGTTCAACGACCTGATCGCGATTGTGAATGTGGATGGAAAGGAGCTGTTTCTCGACCCCGGCGAGCGCTACTGCGCGTATGGGCACCTGGCCTGGCAGCACACCTTTACTCAGGGGCTGCGGCAGATCGCCGGAGGCACGGCGTTTGCCAGCACCAGCGGCGACGGCTATGCGTCGAACAAGACCGCGCGCGTGGCCAACCTGACGATGGATGAGCACGGCGAGCTGACCGGCCGCATCGACATGACCTATACCGGAGCCGCGGCCCTGCGCTGGCGGCAGGCGGCGCTCACGGGAGACGAACAGAGCTTGAAGGACAAGCTGCGCGAGTCGCTGGAGGGCCGCATCCCGCACTCGCTGCAGGTGAAGGTCTCGCAACTGTCCAACCTCACCGACTACGAGCAGCCGTTGAAGGTGGCCTATGATGTGACCGGCACGCTGGGCACGCCGACAGGCAAGCGGCTGCTGTTGCCGGCGGACCTCTTCGAGTCCGGCTCGGAGGCCACCTTTGTGCAGGATAAGCGCCTGACCCCGGTCGACTTCCAGTATCCGCAGTCGGTGATGGATGCCCTGCGCGTGAACTTCAAGAGCGGCTTCGACGTGGAGGCCGTGCCAAAGGACGACAAGTATGCGCTCGGCAAGTTCGCTATCTACTCGCAGAGCGTCGAGTCAGCGCCGACCAGTTTCACAACGCGACGGACCTATTTGATGGGCGAGGTCTTGTTTAGCCAGCAGCAGTACCCCGACCTGCGGACGTTCTACTCCCAGATGCAGACCAAGGACAAAGAGAGTGTGGTGCTGAAGCTGGTGCCTGTTGTAGCCGACGCAAGTCCCACTCACTGAGCCACGCTACGGCTGCAGCCTGCAGATCTTCACCGTGCCGTTGTTGTACGGGCACGGATGCGCGGTGACGGCATCGGCGTGCAGCAGCATCCAGTCCACGCCCAGCGGCCGCAGCCGCGCGTCACGCTGTGCGTCCGTCTGCCGCGAGAGCATGGCACGCGAGGTGAGCGCGGTGCCGGACTGCACGGCGAACTGCGCGGCCATCGACTGCTGCCACAGCGCCGCGAGCGCGGGCGTGATGGAGGCCTCGCCCCCGTCCTTGGAGAAGTCGGGCAGCGCACTGCGCTGTGCCGTCGCACGAAAGGTCTGCGCGTCTTCTCCCGGCGTCGTGATGTAGTCGGGGTCGAGCGCGAACAGGGCCTGTTTCGAGGTGTGATCGCGCGCCCACACGAAGGCCTGCGACCACGGATTCTTCGGCCTCGCCCACGGAAGCTCCACAGGCTGCGAGGCCGGAAAGCTGCTTCGCTGCACTGCGAAGAGCAGGATGCCGCTGGCCAGGATCCCCGCAGCGAAGAGCGGCAGCACCATGCGCGTTGGCCGCAGTTGCACCACGCACGCCCCCAGCAGCAGGGCCATCAACGCATACGCGGGCAGAAACGTCCGCAGCGGCTGCAGTCGCGCGATCAGGTACGTGGTGCTGTCGACGTGCGCAAACAGCAGCGCGATCGCGATCGAGAGCCCGCCGGTCAACACGGTAACGCCGCACAGGGCAGCGACGTTCCGGTTGGCGCGCTGGTATCGCCACACCAACAGCAGAACGACGATGGGGCCGGCCAGCCCGCACCGTTCATACCATTGCCACTGCGACAGAAACCAGTAGTAGCGAGAGAGCGAAGCCGCCGCCGCTGCCGGAGACTCAGGCCTGGCCCCCGCCTGCAGCAGAGTCGCACCGACGAGCATGAGCGCACAGAATCCCGCGACGAGCCGCGCTGGACGAGGCTGCCGCTGCAGCCGTAGCAGCGCCACCATCGGCAGCACGCAGAAGGCCATCAGCGGATGCAGCAGCGCGGCCAGCAGCAGGCAAACGCCGCAAAGCCACGCGCCGCAAAGCCACGCGGACGAGATGTTGAAGAGGTTCCCTGCGCGGCTCCCTGCCCGGCTCGCTTCTCGGCTCTTTGCGCGCGACCAGTCATCCAGAGCATAGGCGATGGCCAGCAGCGTCAGCGGCGTGCTGAAGCTGCGCGCCGTCAGATACGGATCGGTCAACAGCAGCGAGGTCCCGGCAACCGGCAGCGTGGACCAGACGGCCAGCAGTGTGACTCCGCCGAGCTGACTGCGTGGATCGGCCGTGCAACGGCGCAGCAACTGCAGCCCTGCAAACAGCAACAGCCACAGCGAAACGATGTACGCCAGAAAGAGGACCCATCCAAGCGGAAGGTGCGTGCTGCGGGTCAGCCCGGCCAGCACAGGCGCGAAGAGAGAGTAGCGCAGGTGTGCGGTGACGAAGGCCGTTCCATGCGGAAACAGCGTTGGGTCCAGCCGGTACTCGACCCCGGCGACGTAGAGGCCGCCATCTTCGGCGAGCGGGTGGTAGCCGTTGATCAGCAGCGTCGCAAAGGTGAGCAGCGGCAGCCACAGCCACGCCATCCGGCGGTCGATGCGTTGTGCTCTCGCCGGCGCGAGCGTCGCAACAGGATTACCCAGGCCGGTCGTGGTGGTGGCTGCCATCGTTACCAGAGTAGCCAAAGATTGCAGTCTCTTGTGAACGGCGCTGTGCGTCCGTGGCCGCAGCGTACGCATTGCAGCTAGAATAGGGTTTGTGTTGCCCAGCCATAAAGTCTCCCTTCTCGACGACGAAACCCCGCCAGATACCCATGCGCGTGGCCCTTTTGCTGCGCTGCGGCGTGTTCTGCCGTCGGGCGAGGTGATTCGGTTCCTGCTGGTGGGTGGATCGAATACGCTGATCTCGCTGGGGCTGTATTCAGGGTTTGTGATCCTATTCGGCCATCTGTTCCCGCATCGCGGCAAGCCGCTGATCGCGGATATCGCGTCGATCACCTCCAAGCCGCTTGCGATTACCGTGGCGTTCCTCTGTTACAAACACTTCGTCTTTCGCACCAAGGGGAACTACCTCAAAGAGTGGTTGAAGTGTTTTGCCGTATACAGCGTCAGCACGCCAGCAGAGCTGGTGATTCTGCCGCTGGCGACCAAGGCATTTCTGCTCGATGCGCTGACGCATCCGTACGCGCCGTTTCTGGCCGGCGTTGTGAATGCAGTTGTGATTGCCTGCTACAGCTACTTCGCGCATAAAAAGTTTTCGTTCAGGCGCTAGCGTTCAGGCCGGGGTTGAGAGAGAGAGTTATGTACAGGAAATTGCAGCAGCAGGTACAGGCGCGGGTTGAGGCGCTGGTGAAGGAACGCTACGAGACGGAGCTGAAGAGCTTCGTCGTGGAACTGCCTCCGAAGATCGAGTTCGGCGAGATGGCGCTGCCCGTGGCGTTCGAACTCGCCAAGCGGCTGAAGAAGGCGCCGCGCGCCATCGCACAGGAGCTGCAGCCGCTGCTCGCGCAGATCGAGGGCGTGGCCTCGGTGGAGATCGCCGGCGCAGGCTACCTGAACGTGAAGCTGGATCGCGCCGCCACCGTAAAGCGCATGGCCGCCGATGAGCAC
>JAJZFE010000149.1 GCA_021798655.1 Acidobacteriota bacterium
AGAACCGCGCCCTCGCTGGTCGCTCAGCTCGTCGATACCGTCTCCAAGAACGGCAACCTGCTGCTCAACGTCGGCCCCAGGTCCGACGGCACCATCCCCGTCGAAGCACGCGACGTATTGCTCCAGATTGGAGCCTGGCTGCGCATCAACGGCGACGCCATCTACGGCACCCGGCCCTTCGCCGTCTTCGGCGAGGGACCCACCAAAGCTCCCGCCAATTCAGCACAAAAGAACCACGACATCCAGAGCTACACCGCGCAGGACATTCGCTACACCGTCTCACACGCTGGCACAGTTCTCTACGCGACAGCGCTCGCGTGGCCGACTTCCTCCGAGCTCACGCTGCACACACTCTATGCCGGAAACCCGTATCTCGCCGCGTCCGTCTGCAGCGTGAAGCTGCTGGGCAGCGAGCAGACGATTCCGTTCGCGGTGCAGCCCGATGGCCTTCACCTCACGCTGACGCCTGCACCGCCAGCAGCTCTTCCCGCTTCGATGCCATACGTCTTCGCGCTCTCGGAACACTGTTAGCTCGCACACCTGTCTCCGCTACCACGGCGTAGAACGCGCCACCGCGATGCCGCGCACTTCGTTGGGATACTTGCCGCTGACCGCGCAGTAGAAGTGATACAGGCTGCCCTTGTGGTAGATCACCGATGGCTTGTGCGCGAAGGTCTCGTCGATCGTTCCTGGCGCTCCCGTATCGATCAGCACCTCCGGCACCTTGTGGAAGTGGAGCGGATCGTCTCCGAGCGCGAGCATCTCGCACGCGCGACCTGGCCGTTGATACCCGAAGCCGAAGTAGTACATGCCAAACTGCCTGCCGTGGCGAACGACATACGGGTTGGACGCGAACCGGCTGTCGCGCGCGTCCGCTGTGGTGTCGGTGGCGCGCGGGCCGTTCGGCAGAATCGGGTTGCCTGCATACCGAGTCCATTGACGAAGGTCAGTGCTCGTGGCCACACCTGTCTGCTCACGCCAGCCTCCACCCTCGGCCTTCGGCAGCATCTCTGTCTTCGCGTTGTAGTAGAGATAGTACGTTCCGCGGCCAGGTCTGCCGTCGAGCAGAAGGTCCGGGCGATACAGCCCACCGCGCTCCCACGATGCACCCTCTGTCGGCGTGAGGATCGGCTCCGTGAGCGTCCAGTGCAGCAGGTCCGCTGAGGTCGCAAGCCCGATCACCGCCGCGCCGGACTCATACCCTGCAGCCGGGTACGCGTTCCACGCACCGAGATACTGGCCGTTCACCCGGATCGCTTCGCCGCTGCCGTCCAGCCGCTTGTCACGCAGAATCGAGCTGATCGCCAGGTTGTACTTCGTATACTTCGACGCGGCATCGCGCGGACCCACCCGCGCAACGCGCGTCCACTGCAACAGGTCCTCCGACGTCGCAAGACCTGTCTGGTAGCCAATGCCATCGAAGCCGATGTACAGCATGTAGAACCGGCCTTGCGCGCGGAACACGATGGGGTCGTCCACACTGAGCGCATCGAAGTCGCTCGTGCGGCCAGTGCCCTTCAGCAACAGCTGTGGGTACTTATACGGCGTGCGATACGCCGCAACAGGGTCTGACGCGGCATGGAGTGGAAGTGCTGCTGCGGTGAGCGCGAGCGAGCCTGTCTGCACAAAGCGGCGGCGTGTAAGCATCGGATGCGTCATGGCTGTATCTCCGAAGTGAGAACGGCGACCCCTTGCGATGGCAGGTCGAGTTGCGTGGACGACGTTGCTGTTGTGATCGCGATCTGCGGCAACAGACTGCGAAGATGCCCCTTCAGCACAATGTGCGTTGGCGCATCGCCGTGGTTGATGACGATGTAGACGCTGCGTTCTCCGCCTGCGCCGACGGCACTGCGGGTGCAGACTTCAACCTCCGCCGGCAGCGGCTCCGCAGTAAGCGCGTCTTCCGATCGAACGTGCGCCTGCACTGCAGCATGCAGCAAAAGCGTGCTCATCAACGTTGCGTCGGGCAGTGTTCCAAGGTAGCTGATGGTGCCTGCGCCCAGCGCGCGCGTGACCATGGCAGGCTGATCGTCGAGCCAGCCACCGACTGTGCGACCATAGCGCAGGTCGACATGCGTGCCCGGCGCAGTGACGGTGAGTGGCTCGGCCCAGATGTCCGCGCTACCTGCTGCCGCGTGAGCCTGCGCGCCCTCGACAAGCGGCACCGTCGCATTCGGCTCCAGCGCATAGAACTGCGCCACATGCGCGCCCAACGCCATGGCCAGCGGTCCCGGCTGCAACGCGGGGTTCAACGCGTTGTCTTCGCTCTTCATCCCCGATCGCGGCCCCAGCAACAGATGGCCGCCGCCACGAACATACGCAACAAGCTTCGCCGCAAGCGCCGCCGACATGACATTGAGCGACGGCGCCACGAGTAGCTTGTACCCAGCGAGCGGCGCGACGGTGGGATCGACGATGTCGATGGCGTGCCCCGAGCCCTGCGCGATGCGTTCGAGCGGCTTGTAGAACCGCAGCAGCACCTGCTGCTGATCGTAGAGCTGCGTGTGCGGCTGGAAGTCGATTGCCCAGCGCGAATCGTAGTCGTGCAGCAGCGCAATCTCGGCGTGGGGCATCGTGCCGCCGAGCGCAGCAGAGGTAGCGCCGAAGTCCGCGCCAAGCTGCTGCAGCTCCGGGTAGATGGGCAGCGGCGTGCCATCAACCCCGACAACAGCGCCGTGATACTGCTCCTGCCCGTTCAGCGCGGCGCGCCACTGCCAGTACAGGACAGCCTCTGCGCCGTGGCCAACCGCCTGCCAGGCCAATGCGCGCGTCTCGCCGGGCGAGAGCGCGTTGTTCACCGACGCCCAGTTCACCGAGCCAGGCTCCGTCTCCATGATCCAGAAGTTCTGCCTTCGCCAGCCCCGAGCGAAGTCGTTCAGCATCGCATTGCGCGCTACCTGCAGATGCCCCTGACCCACGTAGTCGTCCCAACTGGCGAACGTCAGATCTGCCGCAATGCGGTAGTGATCCCAGTTGTCCGACCACGCGAGCCCGCCAATGTTCGTTGTAATAAACTGCGACGGCATCGTGTGCGCGCGCAGAACATCCATCTGCGTCCGCTGAAAGCTGCGCCACGTCGCTGTGACGAACCGCTTGTGGTCAAGCAGCAGACCGGGGTTGCCGCCGCTGTTCTCCATCGGAATCTCATCCCAGCGGTCGTAGGTCTGCGACCAGTAAGCCGTCGTCCAGCGCCGGTTGAGGTTGTCGAGCGTGTGATAACGATGCCGCAGGAAGAGTTGAAACTGTGCACGA
>JAJZFE010000130.1 GCA_021798655.1 Acidobacteriota bacterium
CCGATCTAGCTGCAGCAGCTGGTCTCGCAGTTCAGGTACTGAAGACGTTCGTACGGGCACGCGCTGCCGAGTGATCTCGGTGGCGCGTGCCGGGCGTGACCGAGGCTGAAACGGAACGAGAAGAAGGGTGGCACATGTCCAAGGCGATGGTGATCGACGATTCGCGCGTGATTCGAATGATTCTGACCAATACGTTGAAGGAGCTTGGGTACGAGGTTTGCCAGGCAGCGAATGGGAAGGAAGCCATGGCTTCGCCAGAGCTGCAGAGCGACAAGCTGTCGCTGATCCTGCTGGATTGGAACATGCCGGAGATGAATGGGATCGAGTTTCTGGAACAGCTGCGCCTTGATGCGTGCTTCCGTTCGGTGCCGGTGATTATGGTGACGACGGAGACGGAGGTTGGGCAGATGGTGAGGGCGTTGGAGTCCGGCGCGAACGACTACATGATGAAGCCGTTCACCAAAGAGATGGTGGCGGAGAAGCTGCAGGGGCTGGGGCTGCTGCAGTAGGAGAGGGATGGAATGAACGAGCCGTATCTGAGGTCGAGAAAGAGAGTGCCCGCAGACTATCGGCTGCGGGTGCTGGTGGTGGATGATTCGGTGGTGATCCGACGGCTGGTATCGCACGCTTTGCAGGAGGATCCTGCGATCGAGCTGGTTGGGACGGCGTCGAATGGGTTGATTGGGCTGGCGCGGGCAGAGCAGTTGAATCCGGATGTGATCACGGTGGACGTGGAGATGCCGGACATGGATGGGCTGGAGATGGTTCGTCGGCTGCGTATGACGAACAAGGATGTGCGGGTGATCATGTTCAGCACGCTGACCGAACGCGGCGCGTGGGTGAGCATGGAGGCGCTTTCGCTGGGCGCCGATGACTATGTGGCGAAGGCGTCGAACGCAGGCTCGCTGGATCGCTCGATGCACAGCCTGCGCGAGGAGTTGATCCCGAAGATCAAGCAGTTCTTTCTGCGCGAGAGTGATGGGAGGTTGTTGGCAGGGAGGTCCGCCGCGGTGAGGCCGCTGGCTGTGGTGCCTGTGGCGCACTCGCATGTGGAACCGGAGGTGGTGTCGATCGGGGTTTCAACGGGAGGGCCGAACGCGCTGAGCGTGGTGATGCCGATGCTGCCCGGCGACTTCCCTGTGCCGATTCTGATTGTGCAGCACATGCCGCCGATCTTTACGCGTCTGCTGGCGGAACGGCTGCAGGGACTGACGAAGCTGCGCGTCTGCGAGGCGCAGAAGGGCATGCCAGTGGAGGCAGGAAGTGTGCTGATTGCGCCGGGAAATTACCACATGTGTGTGCGCAGAGAGGGACTGCGGAAGGTGGTGACGCTGAACCAGGAGCGACCGGAGAACTCGTGTCGGCCATCGGTCGATGTGTTGTTTCGCTCGGTCGAGCAGAGCTATGGCGCAGCGACGGTGGGTGTGATTCTGACCGGCATGGGAACGGACGGCCTGCGCGGAGCCCAGCTGCTGAAGGCCAGAGGCGCCAGCATGATTGCACAGGACGAGGCCAGCAGCGTGGTGTGGGGCATGCCCGGCGCCGTTGTAGAGGCCGGGCTTGCTGATGCGGTTGTGCCGCTGGAGAAGATCGCGGGAGAGATTGTAGCGAAGGTCCGTTCGCGTTCAACGATGCCACGCCTGGAGTGGAAGAGGTATGCCAATGCCTGAGACGATTTCATCTGCCTCGCTGGGAGCAGACAACTATGTGTTTCTTACGGACTACATCCACAAGGAGTCAGGCATTGTGCTCGATGAGAGCAAGCGCTACCTGATTGAGTCGCGGCTGTTGCCGATTGTGCGGCAGTCGCAGCTGGACTCGCTGGATGGTCTGTGCGCGGTGCTGCGGACGCGCGGCAATGTGAAGATCCAGCGACAGGTGGTGGAGGCGATGACCACGCACGAGACGTTGTTCTTTCGTGATGTGGCTCCGTTCGATGCGCTGAGGACGGAGATTCTGCCGGCGCTGATCGAACAGCGCAAGGTGTTTCGGACGCTGCGGCTGTGGTCGGCTGCGGCATCCTCAGGCCAGGAGGCTTACAGCCTGGCGATGCTGCTGCTGGAGATGGGGCTGGAGGGATGGAACATCCAGATTCTGGGGACGGATCTCTCCGAGAGCATCCTGGAGCGTGCGCGGGAGGGCAAGTACAAGCAGAACGAGGTGAACCGCGGGTTGCCGGCGCACTATCTGGTGAAGTACTTCGACCGCAAGGGGCTGGACTGGCAGATCAAAGACCATGTGCGCCGCATCGTTCGGTTTGAACAGTTTGACCTGCGCCAGAGTATGCGCGCGAAGGGTCCGTTCGATGTAATCTTCTGTCGCAATTGCCTGATTTATTTTGACATGCCGACGCGCAAGAGCATCCTGAGCGAGTTGAGCGGCACCCTCTTCACTGGAGGCTCTCTGGTGCTGGGCGGAACCGAATCCACGCTGAACCTCGATGATCGACTCCGTCGCGTTGTCGTGGGCCGAACCGTGTATTACCAGGCTGTATAAAGGAGAAGAAATTCATGCCGAACGTGATGGAGTTGCAGTCCCAGGTCGCCGACATCGCGGCGATTGTGGAGGACGTGTTTGCTACGATGCTGGACATGCGAGTCGAGCCGACGGAGCGACGCGGGGAGCCGCGAAGCTATGAGTTGACGGCGGCCGTGCAGTTCACGGGCGAGAACGCGGGCTCGCTGCTGCTGCAGTGCAACCGGGAGCAGGCACAGTTCTTTGCCGGCAGAATGATTCCGGACGAGGCGGGTCCATTTGAGAACGAGATGGTGCATGATGTGTTGGGCGAAGTGGCGAACATTGTGGGCGGAAATGTGAAGTCGCTGCTTTCGCCGGGGGGAGCGATGTCGACGCCGATTGTGGTGGCGGGCAGCGACTTCACAGCGCATGTCTGGCATAGCGGTGCGTCGCAGATACTGGAGTTTTCCAGCGAGGCGGGGAGCTTTCGGCTGACCCTGGTGAAGACGACGGTTCAGTAAGCGCCGAGCGCGAGGAGACGGGCGAAGCCTGGCGTCCAGCAGATGCCGGGCCCAGTCGCGTGCGTGCCTAGTCGCGTGCGCGTGAGTGAGCCAGCCGCGCGCGGAGTTGTCGCACGAGCGGTGCTGCGATGAAGAAAGATGGAGAGAAATGGTCGGGGCGAGAGGATTCGAACCTCCGACCCCCTGCTCCCGAAGCAGGTGCGCTACCAGACTGCGCTACGCCCCGAACCTGTGACCATCGAGCGATGGTGGCTGGTGTGGTGCCGGTCTTTTT
>JAJZFE010000245.1 GCA_021798655.1 Acidobacteriota bacterium
ATCTTGCCATGTCGTTCATCATCTCGCTGTTCTGCAGAAAGTTCGGCTGCAGCCCGTCGCGTGCGTCCAGCGCCGCCTTCACCGCATCGCGATCGCCAAAGATCATCGTCGTCTGGTTCAGGAACGCCACGCTCATGCCCGCCGAGCCCATCGGATAGATCGAGTTCTGGCGATACACCGTCGGCTTCGTCTTGTCCTTGGCAAAGTGCGCCATGATCGACGCCGTATCGAACTGCCCCTGCGCCACGCCCAGAATCCGCGTGCCCGCGTTGCCGCTCTTGTCCGTGCCCGACCGGAACGCGGCAAACGCCAGCGTATCCGCATCCTGGTCCACCTTCAGCCCGCTCGTCTTCAGCGCGGTCTCCAGCCGCTTCAACTCCGGCGGCAGCACGCGGTCCTTCAACTGCATCGCCGCCGGCGAGCTCTGCATCGTCCGGTAGTCCACCACGATAATCTGCTGCACGTCCTTCGGGATCGAGCTGCGCGCATCGCCGCTCAGCTGTGCTGCACGGGCCGTACCCGCAAACGTCGCACAGACCATCGCCGCCATCGCCATCGCCGTCACTTGCTGCTGCACACTCTTCAATGTCTTCACCTTGTCTGCTCCTGCAGGGCGCCAGACGCGCTCCTGTCTATTCTTTCCGAATCCACTCCATGCGGCAAGCAGGAAATGCCGCCGCACAGCGTCTTCTGCATCATCTCCCGGCCTGCCTCGCTGCCACATCAACAGCCCGTTACCGCCTGCATAAACCCAGCCTCGAACCGGCTTAGAACCAAACTAGGGCCACTGCATCGGGTGGTGCAGCCGACGTTCCAGCACCTTCTCCTCCGGGTCGAACTGAGGTATTTGACGTATCCAATCGGCATCCGGCACATACGCCTGCTCCGGAATCAGCCCGATCAGCTCCCCGGCACCGATCTCCGCGCCGTGCCGAGCCGCAATTTGCGCCACCGCCGCGTGAATCTTCACCACGGGCGTCTTCTGGAAGTCGGTAATGTTCATACTCACCTGCGGACGCCCGTTCACCAGCACGCCCATAGCCTTAACGCCCAACAGGCCCCCACTGGATGCACGGATCTCCTTCGCAATCGTCCGCGCAAGGGCTACATCGGCCTGCGAACCCGGTTGCGTGAGCCCCATCCCACCGCCGGAAAACCCGCCCAGAAAGATGTTGTACGCGATCAAAAACGTGCGAGCCCCCACCGCGCTGGCACCGGCCGTAGCGTGCGGCTCGGGCCCACCCACATCGGGACGCCGCGCCGTATCCCGCGCCGCCTCGCGCAGCAACCCCTCAAACTGCCCGCGCCGCACGTCCTCCAGGTTCACCCGGTCCGGTCGCGCCGCCGCAGCCTCATAAAAGTACACCGGAACCCCAAACCGGTTCCATATCTCCTTGCCCGCCTGCCGCGCCAGCATCACACACTGCACCAGCGACACCCCGCTCACCGGCACAAACGGCACCACATCGGCCGCACCAATCCGCGGATGCTCACCCTTCTGCCGCGTCAGGTCGATCAGCTTTGCCGCCGCGCCGGCCCCGCGCACCGCCGACTCCACCACCGCCTCCGGCGCACCGGCAATCGTCACCACCGACCGGTTATGGTCCGCATCCAACGAGTAATCCAGCAGGTGGACGCCTTCCACCCGCATCGCACGAACAATGGCCTCGACCTTCTCCCGGTCGATCCCTTCGCTGAAGTTCGGCACACACTCGACTATCGGCTCAACGGACATCGCTTCCTATCTCTCGGAGGTGCTAAGTTCTAGGTTCCAGGTTCCAGATGCTAGGTTCTAGCTCCTAGCTTCTAGCTCCTCGTCTCTCGCATCTCGCATCCTCTAGCACCTAGCACCTAGCACCTACTTCCACCACGTATAGCCTACCGACATCTGCAGGCTCACATTCACGCCTGGATTCTTGTCGCCCAGGCTCGCGCTCGACAGGTGGACCCCATTCAGGCCAAAGTCCAGCGAGCGGTTGTCGCGCACAAAGTAGTGCGCCCCGATGCCGCCCTGCGGCAGAAAGTTCCACACGCTCGTGTCGGCCGCCGGCCCGGTCTGCGTCGGGTCGGCAAAGTTCAGGTTGCCCACGCCGGGATACTTGCGCGTGGTATACAGCAGCCCGCCCGCCGCCTGCGCCCAGGGCATCCACTTGCGGCCGCTGGTAAAGTTCCAGCGAAACACAAACGGCGTCACGCTGAAGCCGTGGTACGTGCCGCCGCCCGTCACCGGGCCATAGCACTGCGCCGCCGAGGTCGCCCCCGCCGGGCAGTCCACCAGGTGCTGAAACTTCGGCGTAAACGACTCCCAGTACGGCATCACCTGCACCGCATACTCAAAGTCGCCCTTCAGCGGACCATGCCCCAGCTGCGGCGTCAGCACCTTGCCCGCCTGCACACCCGCCATCACAAACGAGTAGTCCGTGCGCTGCTCCAGCCCCGGCCCGCCCTCAACGAACCCGCCAATCTCCCACTTCGCGCGCGACGCACTCTCCACCGGCGAGAGCCCAGCCACCGGCGTCGCCGCCTGCTGCGCCGCCGCGCCCACCGTCATCGCCAACACACCCAGTCCCACCCAAAGCATCCGCATCCTGCATCTCCTCACAGTCGAAAGCCGCCAACGAATGGCGGCCCTCTACTCCCTGCTCATGACTCGCGATTCACTTGCGATTACGCTGTAACCGCCTCTTCGTCCATATCAAAGTTCGAGTACACGTTCTGCGTATCGTCCAGGTCGTCAATCGCGTCCAGCAGCCGCATCATCTGCGCCGCCTGCGCGCCTTCCAGCTTCGTGTAGGTGGAGGCGATCATCGTCACCTCTGCCTGCACCGTCTCGATCTTCGCAGCCTTCACCGCGTCCAGCACGGCGTTGAAGTCGTTCGGCGCAGTCGTGATCTCCCACACCTCGCCCTCGTCGCTCAGGTCTTCCGCGCCGGCATCGAGCACGATCTCGGTCAGCTTGTCCTCGCTGGCCGCGTCCTTCTCCACCACGATCAGACCATGCTTGGAGAACATGTGGGCCACCGATCCGGGAGCCCCCAGGTTGCCGCCCTGCTTCGAAAACGCATGGCGAATCTCGCTCGCCGCGCGGTTCTTGTTGTCCGTCAGCACGTCCACGATGATGGCCACGCCGCCCGGGCCGTAGCCCTCATAGCGAATCTCTTCGTAGCTCGCGCCCTCCAGCTCGCCGGTACCCTTCTGGATCGCGCGCTTGATGTTGTCCGCCGGCATGTTCTCGGCCTTGGCCGCGGCAA
>JAJZFE010000355.1 GCA_021798655.1 Acidobacteriota bacterium
ATCTGTTCGATATACAGCGCCGAGAGGAACTTTCGCCCGGTGCTCGCGCCCGACATATAGCGGCGCTTGCCGAAGATGGGGCGGTCAAACCACGCTCGGTCGAACTTGCCCAGCATGGACCACGCAATGCCGGCATAGCCGCCCGGATCGCGCCCATCCAGTTCGTACTTGTCGTTGAGATAGATTGCCACCTTCATTGCAATCGCAACGTTCGGCGTCCACTCGACGATCTTCTTGGCCCAGTACATACGAAGGTAGTTGTGCATCCAGCCGTAGCGCAGCATCTGGATCTGCGCGGCGTTCCAGAGCTCGTCGTAGGTCTGGGCAAACTCCAGTTGCGGCAGCTTGTAGAGCACCTCGCGCTGGTCGCGGTCATGCTCGGCAATGGTCAGCTTTGCCCAGTTATCCGCGCACCCGGGCGAATCGTACTCCGGCTGATAGCGCACAAAGTTCACGCTCAACTCGCGCCACACGATCAACTCGTTGAAGTAGCTGTCGCGAGCCACCTGCAGCTTCGGATTGCGCTTCGCCGCAGCATCCACGGCCAGCGCAATCGTCTGCGGGCCGATGTGCCCGAAGTGTAGATATGGGCTCATCTTGCTGGTGCCATCGACCTCCGGACGATTGCGGTCGCGGTCATAGCTGGCCAGCAGCGTGTCGCAAAACAGGCTCAGTCGCTTCATGGCCGCACGATGTCCTCCGCGCCAGGCCTCAACGGGCTGCACACTGCGGTCGAAGTCGGTCCACCCATGAGTCATGTCCGCGCGCACGTCGTCCGCGAGCAGGCTACGCGGCCGCTTCCACTCGACCTCTGCGCGTGGATTCGTATACGGCGCAAGGAACTCCGGCAGGGCGCGATACAGCCGCGGCCGCGCCACTGCCGCGCTGAACTGCGCCTTCTCCAGCAGCTTCGATGGCACAATGACATCCGCGTCGATGGTCCAGAAAGGGACGGTCAGCGCCTCCGCCAGGCGTGCCCGCCACTGCTCAGGAGCGCGCATCGGGTTCTCGTCGCCAATGACCATTGCGGCGTTCACGTCGGAGAAAAATCTCAGGTGATCTTCCTGCGGAGCCCGACGCATCACGAAGCTCACGCCGCGCTCGGCGCAGTCCTCCTCAATGTCCGGCAGGCCCTGATTCAGGAAAGTATAGTGACGCAGATTGGCATGGGGAAAGTTGCTGATGCCCGCGAAGTACGCGACGACGGGGAGACCCAGCGCGTTGCCACATGCCACAGCTATATCCAGCGCATGGTTATCGCGCCCGCGCTGTGCCCGCTGCATCCAGTAGACGACGCACTTGCCGTCCGGTGCCGGAACGCCAGAGCGGCGCACCGTTACGCGCTCATCGTCTACCAGGTCGCGTAGAGCCTCCGGCACTCGCTCGTCCTCGGCGAAGTCCGCGGCCAGCCGGGCATACGCTGCATCCTTCTCCAATACCGTCATCGTTGCTGGGTTCGTCGTCAGGCTGTTGTTCATCGCACTCTTCACGCTACCTGAATCCGCGCCGTGCGCTACCATCGTGCTTGCGAGAAATCCCATGTCCATCGACGCCATCAAATCCGCCACCCAAAACAGTGCTTCTGACCCAATCGAGACGCTCACGCTCCGCCACGCCACGCTGGCCGACGCACCCGCGCTCGCGCTGGCCGGCGCTGCCACCTTCCTCGAAGCCTTCACGTGGATGCTCCCCGGTGCCGACATCGTCGCCCACTGCCTGAAGCACCACACCGCCGAGGTCTACGCCCGCTACATGCAGCATGCTGACACGCGGGTAACCGTCGCGGTGACAAGTTCCGCGGTCGGCTTTGAGGATGAGCCCGGCTCGGTCGTCGGGTACGCGCTGCTGTGCGTGCCCGAACTGCCAACCTTCGACGTCCTGCCCACGGACATCGAGCTCAAGCGCATCTATCTGCTCTCGCGCTTCCGCACAGCGCCGGTGCTCGACGCTGCGGACTCTTCCCTCCCCGGCCTGCGCCCGGCCCAGGCGCTGCTGGACGCGACGGTCGCCGACGCGCGCACGCTTGGCCGCAACCGCCTGCTGCTCGGCACCCACGCCGGCAACCTCCGCGCCATCGCTTTTTATCGGCGCAACGGCTTCACCGAGGCTGGCACCCGTACCTTCCAGGTCGGAAACCAGGTGTGCAGCGACCTGATCTTCGCGAAGGCGCTCTAAAATCCGCCGAGCGTCATGTCCGATAACGCTCCATTTCTGTCTGGCTCCCAGCCGATGACAGGCGTTAACGCACGTGTTTTGTGATGGATCGGTTTTTCGTCCCAGAGTAGCTCATGCTTTTCCGTATCTGGCCGATAGAGGGATTAGCTCGCGACAGGCTCGCAGGAAGCATGGCCGCAGTTCCCCTCCCACGACCGCGTACTCCTCCTCCGGTTGGTCGCGAAACACTCTGGTTTGAAAGGGTTTCCGATGACTCACCTACGCTCTTTCGTCTCTACGTATAGCCCGATCCTGGCTCTAAGTGCAGTGATCCTTGTCCTCTATGCGTTTGCAATGTGTATAGGGATTGGCCTCATCCGCTAGGTTCACCTGCAGCCCAAGGGTTCCGCCGCACCGCAGCCATAGCAGGTTGTGGTGCCGCGGAACCTTTTCCTGTCGGTCTGCGTCTAATTTTGTGGTAGACTAAGATTCGCTGGAGACGTGCGCCTCCGAGTTGCCGAAGCACCGCTGATATAGCATGTGACTTCCGCCCGCGCCCGCGGCCTTGACCGCATACCCCGTCCCAACGACCCAGAGACAACCAAGGGAGTCCTCCGCGCGATTCATTCGCATGTACCGCGCAGGAAAGTTTCCCGCAAAATTTTTTGGAGGCTCTGCCATGCGCGAGTCCTCAACTAGGAGCGCCACCGTGGCAGAAGACCTCGATAAGTACGAAGAAGACGTAGACCATATCATCGACACCGGCAAGGAGAAGGGGTACCTCACCTTTGGCGAGGTGAACGACCTGCTTCCCGGCGATATTACCTCGCCCGACGAGCTCGATGATCTGATGACCACAATCAACACGCAGGGCATCGACGTCCTCACCGAAGGCCGCCGCGGCTCTCGTGATGATATCGACCGCGACTCTGACAACGAGTCCGGCGAAGACTCGGACGACGTCGAGCTCGACCTCTCGCCCGGCACGCTGGAAAAGACCAACGATCCCGTGCGCATGTATCTGCGCGAGATGGGCACCGTGCCGCTGCTCACCCGCGAGGGCGAGGTGGAAATCGCCAAGCGCATTGAG
>JAJZFE010000113.1 GCA_021798655.1 Acidobacteriota bacterium
GGCCATGATCGCCGAGATCCCGGAGAAGAAGGAAGCTGCGGGCGGCGGACACAACCACGGCGGCGGCGGCATGGACGGCATGTACTAGGTCCTGCGCGGACGGCGAGACGCGCTGTCGCGCAACAACACAAAGGCCCCGGAGAAGTCCGGGGCCTTTGCTGTTGCTTAAAAGAGTGCTTGACAAGAATAATTAGTATCTACATAATTCTTTTAGTAATTTATTACTTGATTAGATGATTCTTAATCCAATGAGGCATCGAATGACGACTTCAACTGCTCAAACCGCGTCACAGCTGATCTTTGGGCTCACCGCATCGGATGCTATTTGGATAGCCACCGCGAGGCTTCATGACCGCCACAAAAAAGCTGAGGGATTCACCCCTGCACAAATTCAAGATGAGGTCGAGAAAAATCATTTGACTGGAGTGAAGTCAAAGACGGTCTATCAGCATATTGTGCAGCATGTCACAGCGACCCAGCCGGCCAATCCCAACCGCAGACGAATGTTGACTGAAGTTGGAAAGGGGCTGCGCCGTCTTTATCTTGAGGGCGATGCATTTCATCCTTCGCGCAGTGGCGGGCAGTTTCTTCCGAAGGCCGATGACCTGCCATCCGACCTACGTGGCTGGGTCTTGCTGTGGTACCCGGAGTGGAGCGCGGCTCATCCCGCCAAGCAAGCGGTAAACACAGCAAGCAATCTGATGGACGCTCTTGAAGGCACCTGGACATTTGGCAACGCGGAGACCTATCTGCGCGAGTTGCGTGAGGGATGGGAATGACACGCTTCTTTTGGGACACAAACGTCTTTATCTATCGCTGGGACAACACAAGCGATCTCTTTCAACCGGCGAAGACACTGCACAACCGCATGATCGAGAATGGAATGGAACTTGTGACATCGACTCTTGCTCTGGGCGAGTTGCAAGTGGGTCCGCGAAAGAGTGGCAACGCCGCGCTTGCGCTGCGCTATAAAGCCGCATTGGCACAGATGGCTACGGTCGTTCCGTTTGATGACGCGGCCGCTGACTGCTACGCACTCGTGCGACAAGGAACGCGGGTGAAGGGACCTGATGCGATACACCTCGCTTGCGCCGCGGCCAAAGGCGTCGAGTTGTTCATCACGAACGACGACAAACTGCACGGCCTGCGGATACCTGGAATCCAGTTTGTCGTGTCCATCCAAACGGCGTTACAACTACTGCCTTGAGTCACGGGACGCTATTGGATTGAAGTTCAGCAGCCACACCGTTTCGTCTGCCGGGCAGCGGCCCTTCAGCAGCTCGCCGCTCACGCGTTCCAGCAGCGTCACCGAGTAGGTGGTTGCGTAGCGGCGGTGGACTTCGTCGGCGTCCACGGAGAACGGTGGGCCGTCCGTGCAGCTCTGGTCGTAGTCGAAGCAGATGAGCATCTGCGGTGCGTCGGCGGTGAGCGCGAGGACGTGCGGCACATACTGCGCGCGCATGGGCTCGGGCAGCGCGACGAGGGCGGCGCGGTCGTAGACGGCGTCCACGGCGCCGAGCATCTCACGCGTGAGGTCGAAGAGGCTGCCCTGGAAGACGGTCAGCGTCTCGGCCTCGTAACGCTGCAAGCTGCCGTGTGCCGTGATGCTCGGCGCGAGCCCGAGGTCGCCGAATAACTGTTCCACCGCGAGCTGCGAAAGTTCCGCGCCGACGACGCGACAACCCTGCGCGAGCAGCCAGTGCACGTCGAGGCTCTTGCCGCAGAGAGGCACGAACACGCGCGCGCCGACAGGCAGTTGCAACGCAGGAAAGTTTCGCGTGAGCAGCGGGTTCGGCGTCGGTTTGTGGAAACCGATCTGATTGCTCTTCCAGCGGTCCTGCCAGAACTGCTCTTCCATCTGCTGCGCCTCCACGTTGCCTGCTGCCAACACTGATTTTCGTGCGTGAGGCCGCGTATGACAAGTCATGGTGGCCATGTGCAGGCGTTATACTTTGCTGCGGAGGCAGTCCATCCTATGAAACTGACACGTATCCCACTTCTGCTCCTGATCGGCATGGCAACACTCGCGGCGCGCGCGGACATTGTTGTGCTGCGCGATGGCAAGAGCTACACCGGCACCTACACCGCGCCCTCGGGCGGCAAAATCAACTTCCGCGATGCCCAGGGCATTCGCTATGCCTTCCCGCTGAGCGATGTGCAGACGATTGTGTTCTCCACCGTTGCCGATCATGTGTCGCTGCGCAACGGGCAGTCGTACTCGGGGCAGATGGTGGGAGCAACGACGCTGAGCTTTCAGGGCTCGAACGGCGTGTCGTATACCTTTCCGATGCGCGATCTTTCGTCGCTGATCATCAGCGCGCCGCAGCCTGCCGTCGCAGCCAGCGCAGCGACGCCGGTTGCCGATGCGGCGGCAACGATGAGCAGTGTGCCGGCACAGAGTCCGGCACCGATTCAGAGTCAACAGACATATCCCGCGCAGTCGCAGTATCCGAATCCGTCGCAGTCGCAGTACCAGGTGCCGACGCCGCAGCAGGCGTATCCGACGCCGAGCCCCAACAGCAGCTACCCGCAGAATGACCCGACCCTGCAGCAGCACAGCGCGCAGTCTTACATGGCATCCGCGGGCAATGGCAATGCCGCGCTGGTCATCCCCAGCGGCTCGCAGGTCGTGGTGCGGACCGACATGCCGATCGATAGCTCGCAGGATAGCCAGCAGCAGTTTTACCCGGCGCAGATTCAGCAGGACATCATGGACGGCAATGGACAGGTTGCCATTCCCGCCGGCACGTCGGCCAAGCTGCAGCTGCTGGATACGGCGGCGAATACCCAAGGCAACTACTCGCAGAACAACTACTCGCAGAACAGCTCGTCTTCCAGCAAGATCCTGATGCTGGACCTCTACTCCGTGACCGTGCGCGGCAAGGAGTATCGCGTGGATACGACATCGGTGACGGACAACGGAACAGGTGCGGGCGTAGGAGTGAACAAGAAGACGGGCGAGTTTGCCGGTGGTGGCGGCGCGCTGGGTGCGCTGCTGGGCGCGGCGTTCGGCGGCGGCAAGGGAGCGGGCATCGGCGCGCTGCTGGGCGCGGGCGGCGGCGTGCTGACGCAGGTGCTGACCAGCGGCAAGCAGGTGAAGATTCCTGCCGAGACCACGCTGACGTTCCAACTGACGCAGACGCTGGTGCTGCACCCGTAGAGCGCTTTTCCATCAGGTGTAGTCGCCACCCAAGATGCAGATTCCTCCACTTCGCTGAGGAATGACAAA
>JAJZFE010000518.1 GCA_021798655.1 Acidobacteriota bacterium
GAGAGACGATGCTCCCGCTTCTGTCGCACTTTTCGTATGCGCCCATCACGACAGTGCATCTCTGGTTTGACTCTGACGTTACGGACTTGCCCCAGGCAGCTCTCCTCGGGACGGGCATTCAGTGGATGTTCAACAAGACTCGCATTCGCTCTCGGGTTGCGTCTGCCGAGGGTGAGCCTAGCTATCTTGAGCTTGTTATTGCAGCTTCGTTCAACGAGCTGCGTCGCTCCCGCGAGGAGATTTTGTCTCAGGCCATCCAGGAGATCGGTTTGTTTCTGCCAAAGGTACGGGGAGCAAGGATCGTCAAGTCAGGCGTTCTGAAGGAGGCTCGGGCCACGTTCTCAGTTGTTCCAGGCCTCGACCAGTTTCGCCCTCGTCAAGGAGCGCCAACAGGTGGGCTCTATCTTGCAGGAGATTGGACACAGACCGGCTGGCCCTCAACGATGGAAGGAGCTGCTCGCAGTGGTCGCCTTGCGGCTGAAGCGATCACGGGCTGCTCGTTCCTATCGCCCGAACTCCCAGCTGGTGCGCTCATGAAGTTTGTGGTCTAACGAGTAAGCAGAGCAACGCCAACGCACACGAAGGCGACGGCGAGCCATCGGCGAGAATCGACGGCCTCTTTGAGAAAAATCTTGGCGGCCAAGGCGTTCCCAATGTATGTGAGCCCCGCAATGGCAGGACCTGCGAGAGAGAGGTCTGCCACGCTGAGGGCGAAGAGCATAGCGAAGAAGTTCACGGCCATGCACAGTGCTCCGACCACAAATTGAGTGTTTGTGATGACCGCAACGATTGCACCTCGCAGTCCGCTTGATGCACGGATATCGTCGAGGTCGCCGATGCGGCGCATCCCTCCCGCGATGAGTACTTCGCCAGCAACTGCAATCGCAGCCACTGTAACGATTGCGGCCCACGCTTGCAGGTGGGTGCTTGCAGAACTCATCGCCCGACTCCTGAGTCCATCAGGTCAAGGCTCTCATGTTCAGTACGAGCAGGGCCGCCAGCCACAAAGCCAACAGCGCATACGATACACGCGACTCCAAGCCAACGCGTCGGCGACAGGCTCTCGTGGAGCCACAGTTTGCCGAGCAGCGCAATCACTACATATCCAAATGCGGTTGCTGGCATGATGAACGTCAAATCTGCCCAGCTAAGCGCAGTGGTATACGCAGCAAAGAAGCCAATCAACAAAAGGATTCCGAGATCGACGAAGGGATTGAGCAGTGCCCGAAAGAGCAGCGTCAGGTGGTGAAGATCAACGTGGCCGACTTGAGCCATGCCGCGCGCTAACAGCGAGTCGCCTACGGAAGCGGTTAGCATAATCGCCAACAGAATTGCGTATTGTGACGGCTTGAGACGGTGTTTCACGGTATATCCAATCTATCGCGCATGCCTGTCCACCATCAGGAGGAGAGTCGAGCAAAGGCAAACGGGCTGGCATAGTGCCAGCCCGTTTATCCTGGAAGCAGAATCAGGCATTCATGCTGACGCTCTCTTGGGCCTTCAGCGCTTTTTCATCACGCTTTACGCGCGCTTCACGGTTCCGCTTTGCACGGAGCTTCATAAAGCTCTTGGCCTCGACATAAAGGCGAGGTACATCGCGGTTTACGATCGCCTTCCATACGACGCGGAAGGCAGCCTTCGGACGGAAGTAGTATTCGTCGTAGAACTTGTGCACCATCTCCATCACATATTCGGTGGGCAAGCCGGGATACTCGATGTGCGCCATCTGGTGCCCGCCACCGTCTTCCATCTTTTCGTTCGTGATGAAGTCGTTGCGCTTGGCATAGTCATAAAACTCAGTGCCCGGATAGGCATGGGCCACGGAGACTTGAATCGTCTCGCAGTCCAGAGTCTTCGCGAAGTTTATCGTGTTGCGGATGGACTCCTTCGTCTCACCCGGCAGGCCGAGGATGAAGTCGGCATGGATGATCAGCCCCAGGTCATGGCAGTCTTTGACAAAGTCGCGTGCTCTCTCGACGGTCGCACCCTTCTTGATGTTCTTCAGAATCTGCGGGTCGCCCGATTCGAAGCCAACGATCAACAGCCTGCAGCCGGCTTCCTTCATTGCTTTCAGCGTGTCGCGATCTGTTGTGACCCGACTCGTACAGCTCCAGGTGATGCCAAGCGGCTTCAACTTCTCACAGAGCTCGATGGTCCGAGCTTTCTGGATGTTAAAGGTGTCGTCATCAAAGAAGAACTCCTTGACGAATGGGAAGTTCTCTTTGGCCCATGCCATCTCTGCGGCTACATCATCGCTGGAGCGCTTTCGCCAGGCATGACCACTCAGAGTCTGCGGCCACAGGCAGAACGTACACTGTGCAGGGCAACCGCGAGTTGAATACAGCGAGATGTACGGGTGCAGAAGAAATGGCACGTTGTACTTGGTTACGTCCATGTCGCGCTTGTAGATCTTGGTTGCCCAGGGCATTGCGTCCAGGTCTTCGACCTGCGGACGGTCCGGGTTGTGCTGAATGACACCCGTAGAATCCTTGTAGCTGATGCCCTGAATCTCGCTGAGAGGCTTCCCGTTGGCAAACTCAACGACGGAGTAATCAAACTCGCGTCTGCAGATGAAATCAAGCACCTCGCATTCATTCAGCGCTCGATCCGGATCGGTTGTTACAGGGGGGCCAACAAAGCAGATTTTGATCGAAGGATTTGCCTTCTTGATGGCGCGGGCCAGTGCGTGATCGCCGGACCAGCCTACTGTTGACGTGAACAGCACCAGAAACTCATAGCTCTTTGCGATCTCGATCGTCTCTTCAGCGCTCACATGATGAGGCGGTGCATCGAGCAGTCGCGACCCCTCCAACATGCCGGCAGGATATGCCAACCATACGGGGTACCAGTAGGATTCAATCTCGCGAGTCGCGGGCCAGCGAGAGCTGGCACCACCGTCAAAGTTTTCAAAGGAAGGCGGGTTTAAGAAGAGGGTTTTGAGTGACATATCACTCTTTATTTTAGCACCTTGAAGACCGCAACGCCGTATCCAAGGCGAGGAACGAGTAGCACACCATCTAGATGGAGATAGCCTTATGTAATCATCGACTTGGCTTGTGACCTCTGGGACTGGGGATCGATAGACTGGTCAAGACGCATCCTAGAGGGTGTTATGAAGTTGCGAGCTTGATGAGTCTGCTGGTCATGAGGATGGCGAAGGCGATGAAGTGTATTCCTTTGAGGGTTTGTGGGAGCCGTTCATAGTCTCGGGCGAGGCGTCTGA
>JAJZFE010000140.1 GCA_021798655.1 Acidobacteriota bacterium
GACGCCGCCGGTGATCGTGAGGCCGGTGCGGTGCGAGATGGAGCGGAGGATCTGGTTGAGGCTGGAGTTGTCGGCACGGACCTGGAGCTGCCCGTCGGCGAAGATGATGTCGGCGTGATGCGCGGGGTTGGCGGGAGGGACTGGCGCGGCGGGCGCGGCGGGGGGCTGGGTGGCCGGCATCTGGGATGTCGGCATCTGGGATGTCGGCTGCATGGGTGGCAGGGACTGGGCGAGCGTGCGGGTGGTGCTGGCCGTCGCGAAGATCGCGGCGAGCAGGCCGGCGGCCAGTAGGACCTGTGGGCGCAGAGGAAGAGATCGGTGCATCTTGTGGTTGGGACGGGCGCGGCGGTGGGATGGTAGCTTCACCGATCCAGAATAGCGTCAAACTGAATGACGTGGCCGCTGAGGGTGGTGGCGCACTCTCCGGCGGGAGGCCGGGCTGGACTCGGGACGCCGGCCTCCGTATGCTGGGCAGGGCAGTTGCAGTGGCTTAGGAGCATGGAATTGAGCGACGGATGGAAGCAGACGGGTCGCACAGGGATACGAGCCGGCGGGTTGCGCAGACTGTTGCCGATGCTCGCTCCGCTGCTGGTTACGGTTGGCTCGCTGCCGGCGCTTGCTCCGGTTCCGGTGCATGCTGAGAGCTGTACCACCCAGGCAAAGATGACCTCCGAGATGCGGAGTGGGCTGAGCGATGCCGCGCTGGGTCTGGCGCAATCCATTCAGGCGGGAGACGCGGCCAAGGTGCAGGCAGCGACAATCGCAGAGTTTGCAAGCGCAACGGCGTTTGCGCCGACGGCGGCGCTGGTGCAGACGACCTCGGCGAGAGTGAGCGGCGATGCGCTGCAAGTAACGCAGATCTATGAGCTCGACGCGAGCTCGCGCAGCAGCAGTGATACTTCTGATGCGGACTTCAGTTGTCCGTTGACGGGGACGACGTCGGAGACGGATTTCGCGATCTCGGGGCTGCCGCGCGGGCTGTATGGATTTGCGATGGTGGAGGCGACGGGAGCCCGTCCGTGGTTGCTGGCGTTTCTGCTGCGGCAGGATGCCGGGGTGTGGAAGCTTGCGGGATTCTATCCGCGGGCACGCGAGGCTGCGGGCCACGATGGGCTGTGGTATTGGAAGTCGGCCCGGGTCTATGCCAAGGCGGATGAACTTTGGCTGGCGTGGATTTTTTATGGCGAGGCCGACGAACTGCTGCGACCGGCGAACTTTGCGACCAGCACGAACCTCGACCGGCTGCGATCGGAACAGCGCGCAGCAGCGCCTCCGGAGCTGGTTGGCGGGATCGGGCCCAACAGCCCGCTGGTGGTTGCGGCCAGTGCGAGTGCGGCTGCGGGTGCGCCGTATCGCTTTACCAGCATCGGGGCGGAAGGCTCCGAGGAGAACAAGCAGTTGAACCTGATTCTGCATCTGCGCAGCGATGATCTTGCCGATGCTGCGGCCGCCGGAGCACGCAGCAAGGCGGCGGCACGGGCGTTCCTGGATGCCCATATTGAGCTGCGGCAGGCGTTTCAGAATGTGTGGGTGTTTGCGGATTCGGCTGGACATGAGCCGCTGGTAACTGAACAAACGATCTCCGATATCCCCTAGTATGGTGGAGGTTCTTCATCCAGAGGAGGCGATGGATGAAGGCCGGGGAACGGCGGTGTGCGGTGGTTTTGGCGGCGCGAGGATCGAGTGAGCGTCGGGCTTGCGCAAGAGAAGACAGCATCGTGTAAAGGAAGAGAGTTTCGGAGAACGAGTTCATGGCAAGCGTACAGAAGTCCCTGGCACAGGCCATTCGCGAGCGGCGTTCGACGCCGAGCTTCGACGGAGAGCCGATTCCGCCAAGAGATCTGTGGCAGATTCTCGACGCCGGGTTGCATGCGCCGAGCGGCTACAACATGCAGCCGTGGCGGTTCATTGTGGTGCGGCACCCGGAGCAGCGGCGGCGGCTGCGCGCGGCGAGCTACAACCAGGCGAAGGTGGAAGAGGCGTCGGCGATTATCGTTGCGTGTGGGGACCGCGATGGCTGGCGGCGGGACCTGGAAGAGATGCTGCGGATGGGCCGCACGGGGGGCATGCCGGAGAGTTATGCAGCGCAGGCTGCGGCCAATGTTCCCGAGTATCTGTCGGGATTTTCGCGTGAAGAGATGGCAGGCTGGCTGAACAAGCAGGTGACCATTGCCACGACCACGATGATGTGGATGGCTGAGGCGATGGGCTACGACACGGCGATGCTGGAGGGCTTTGAGCAGCAGAGAGTGTGCGAGACGCTGCGCCTGCCAATGAGCTACTGGGTGGTGTCGCTGCTCGCGATTGGGCGCCTCAAGGGGGCGGATAAGTTCGACGGCGGACGCTTCGATCCGTCGCACACGGTCTTTGGAGAAGAGTACGGAAAGCCGCTGAAGTAGCCCGTATGAGCTCTCACCGCGAGTATCCGGACAGACCGATCCCAGGGGTGGGAGCGGTGGTGCTGCGTAAAGCCGAGGGGCGGGTGGAGGTGCTGCTGGTGCGGCGCGGCACGGAGCCGATGATGGGAAGCTGGACGCTGCCGGGTGGCGCGATCGAGCTTGGGGAGACGGTCGGCGAGGCGTGCGTGCGCGAGTTGATGGAAGAGACGGGGCTTAGCGTCGAGCCGGTTGCAGAGGTGGAGGCGTTCGACATCATCCACCGCGACGCTGCCGGGCGCGTGCAGTATCACTACGTGATTGTGGACATGCTGTGCCGCGTGAGCGCTGGCGAAATCTGCGCGGGCAGCGACGCGAGTGAAGCGGTATGGGCAGATGTCGAGGCGATCCTCGAGCGCGGGGACTTCGCATTGACGGCGCGCGCCTGTAGAGTGATACGCAGGGCTTTGATTATGGACGAGGGCTTGAAATGAAGAGGCTGGGGCGGCTGCTGCTGCTGGTGTTGGTCGCTGGATTGGCCTTTGGCGTCGTGTTTTACGAGCGCCCGCTGTGGGTGCTGCGGCAGGAGACTCACTTCGGCCTGTTTCTGCATCGCGTGCAGAGTAACTACGTGATGACGCCCGAGGGGCGCGTACATTATTACGAGGCTGAGTCGCGGATTCCGGGCGGCGGGATTCCGCTGGTGCTGGTGCATGGGCTGGCTGACCGCGATGAGAGCTGGGCCCCGATGCTGGAGCGGCTGAAGCGCTCGGGCTTTCATGTGTACGCTCCGGATCTGCTGGGCTATGGGCGCTCGCCGAAGCCGTCCGACAGCGACTACTCGA
>JAJZFE010000128.1 GCA_021798655.1 Acidobacteriota bacterium
GCGGGTTCGTATAAATGTTGTAGATGCGACCGGCTGGCGAGATCCGACGACCCGTGATGCGCTCCAGCAACACCTTCTCCGGCACCACGATGCTCACCGCAACCACCGGCAGCAAGTACGCCACCAGCTGCCCGTCGAGCCACTCAGCCTGGTTCAGCGTCCGCGGAAATCCATCCAGGATGTAACCATGCTGCGTGTCCGGTTGCCGCAGCCGATCCGCCACCATCTGGTTCACCAAATCATCCGGAACAAACTGCCCCTTCGCCATCAACTCTTCCGCCATCATGCCCAGCGGTGTATGGTTTCTGCGATGCTCACGCAGCAGGTCGCCAGTGGAGATCTGCGGGATTCCGAACTCCTCCACCAGGCGCTTGGCCTGTGTACCTTTGCCAACACCGGGCGCGCCCAGCAGCAGCACCGGGCCCGGAAGAAAATCACTCGCGTTTGGAAGTGCTTTGGACATATAGAAAATCAAACAGAAATAGCGTTAGAAAAAGCTTCACCTACAAAAGAAAGAGCAGGGAACAGGCGGAAGGGTCTTCAACTCCCTACTCCCTATTCCCTGCTCCCTGTCTTGAACTACCAGCTGCGACGGCCGCGAATGCGCCCGGACTTCGGCGTGAAGCCGTCGTAGTGACGCATGATCAACTGCGCCTCCACCTGCTGCACCGTGTCCATCGCGACACCCACCACGATCAGCAGCGACGTGCCGCCAAAGTAGAAGTTGAACCCGAAGCCACTGGTCACCCACGTCGGCATGTGATCGAAGAACGGGCCGACCAGCCACAGGTGGTTGAGGTGAATACCGCTGATCAGGAACTGCGGGATGATCGAGATAATGATCAGGTAGATCGCGCCGACCAGCGTGATGCGCGTCAGCACGTCATTGATGAAGTCCGATGTCCGCTTGCCCGGACGGATGCCCGGAATGAAGCTGCCATACTTCCGCATGTTGTCTGCGATATCGTCCGGACGGAAGATGATCGAGATATAAAAGTATGCGAAGAAGATGATCGCCACGATATACAGCAGCTCGTAGCCCGGCTCGGCCGGTGCCAGCGCGGCAAAGATCGGCGACAGGTACTTGTTGTCGCGCAGCGGCGCGCCGAAGAAGCTGAGGTTCTGCAGCAACAGTGGCGCAGAGAGAATCGACGCAGCAAAGATCACCGGCATCACGCCGCCCGAGTTCACCTTCAGCGGCAGAAACGAGCTGGAGCCTTCCATCGTCCGGCGTCCGACCATGCGCTTCGCAGACTGAATCGGAATGCGGCGCTCTGAGCGCTCCACAAACACGATGAACGCAACCACACCCACCATCAGCGCCAGCAGGATCACCAGGACGATCGGCGTAAAGCTGCCCCACGCGCCGGTGTTCGCCTTCTGGTACAGCTCGTGGATGCCGCCCGGTATGCCGACCACGATGCCCGCAAAGATCAGCAGGCTCATGCCATTGCCCACGCCGCGCTCGGTGATCTGCTCGCCGAGCCACATGATGAACGCCGTCCCGCACGTCAGCGTAATCACGCACAGCGGAATGAACGACCACTTGCTCATCGTCGTCATGGACTGGCTGGTCAGCGTGAGGCCGATAAAGAAGCTCTGCACAACGGCCAGCAGCACCGTAACGTAGCGCGTCCACTGCGTAATCTTGCGACGGCCCAGCTCGCCTTCCTTCTGCAGCTTCGCCAGCGGCTCATAGATCACCGTCAGCAGCTGGAAGATGATGGACGCCGTGATGTACGGCATGATGCCCAGCGCGAAGACCGTCAGCTTGCGCAGGTTGCCGCCGTTGAAGAGGTCCAGCAGACCCAGCGCTGAACCCGCGTTCTGGTTGAAGAACTGCGCGAGCTTAGTCGCGTCGATGCCGGGCGTGGGAATGTGTGCGCCGAGACGATATACCGCAAGCAGACCGAGCGTGAAGCCGATCCGGTTGCGCAGGTCTTTAATGCGGAAGATGTTGGCGAATTTCTCGAGCATCGATGTGTCAGGCCTTCATGGTGAGACGCCGTCTGTGCGGCGGGTCTGCTGGGAGTCTACCAAGTATTCTACGCGCTCCGGCTGCACCGCGCAGGCCCAGAGCAATCAGGCCGAGGCATCGCCCCGGCCTGCTGTCGTTACACTGCGGGAGTGGCCTCGCCGCCGATCAGCACAACCTTGCCGCCCGCGTCTTCAATGGCCTTCTGTGCGGCCTTGGAGAACTTGTGAGCGTGCACCGTGACCGCCTTCTTCAGCTCACCATTGGCCAGCACCTTCACCAGCCCATCGCGCTTCTTCAGGATGCCGTGCGCGGTCAGCTTCTCCAGCGTCAGCTCGCTCTCGTTCAGCTCGGCGATGGTGTCCAGGCCCAGCACCGCGTACTCAACACGGAAGATGTTCGTGAAGCCACGCTTCGGCAGACGGCGATGCAGCGGCATCTGGCCGCCCTCAAAGCCGCGCATCAGGCTGCTGCCCGAACGCGAACCCTGACCCTTGTGACCGCGGGTCGAGGTCTTACCCATGCCCGAGCCCATACCGCGGCCGACGCGCTTCTTGTTCTCATTCGCCTTCTTCGGCGCCTTCAGATTGCTAAGATTCAGTGCCATATTGCCCTCGCTCACGCCGGCCGCTCGTCTTCTGGAGAAGCGGCCGACTCGCATGTTACGGAGCTGTCAGTGCTCCGTTCCTGGTTCTCAGCGTGTCCGCGCTCCCCCCTGACAACGAGGAACTCACCACTGAAAACACGTCATTAGTCGATGATGCGGACAAGGTGAGGAATCTTCTTCACCATGCCACGGATCGACGGCGTATCTTCGCGCTCCACCACCTGGTTCATCCGCGTGAAGCCCAGGCCCTTGACCACGAGCTTGTGCTTGACGGGCGTGCAGATCTGCGAGCGGTAGTACTGGATCTTGATCTTGGCGGTCTCAGCCATAACGAAACTCCTATGTGGTTCCTGAAAAATCTTTACAGCTCGTCGACAGACTTGCCGCGAAGAGCGGCGACTTCTGCACGATCACGCAACTGCGACAGCGCATCGAAGGTGGCCTTGATCACGTTGTGCGGGTTGGCCGAGCCGAGGCTCTTGGTCAGAATGTTCTGCACGCCGCACGCCGTCATCACCGCACGCACCGTCTTGCCGGCAATCACTCCGGTACCTTCTGGCGCCGGCTTCAGCAGCACTTCGCCAGCGCCATAGTGGCCCAGCGCAACGTGCGGAATCGTGTAGCCGGTCAGGTTC
>JAJZFE010000146.1 GCA_021798655.1 Acidobacteriota bacterium
TATGCGTAATCCTGTCCGTATTGCTGCTCGTCAACCGGTTCACGGGCTCTTCCACCGAGTTCAGAGGCATATACAGTTGCTTGCCCTGCACTCGATCCGATACCACCACCTGTACTTTCAGCCGGCCATACGGTGACGTCAGCCGAACATACCGCCCCGTCGTCAATCCTCGCTCTGCAGCCAACTCCGGAGAAACCTCCAGGAACGTATCCGGAGTCATCGCCTTGATCCCAGCCGTCCGGTACGTCATGCTGCCTTGCTCAAAGTGCTCCAGCAGCCGCCCATTGTTCAGGTGCAGGTCAAACTCCGCATTCTCCACTTCCGGCGCCGGAATATAGTCGATCGGATAAAACCGCGCCTTGCCATCTGGGAACGGGAACCCCTTCGTAAATAGCAGCGGCGAGTCCGTCCCATCCGCATGCACCGGCCACTGCAGGCTCTTGTACCCTTCCAGGCGATCGTAGTTCACCCCGGCAAACAGCGGAGTCACCCGTGCCACCTCGTCCATCACCTGCGATGGGTGTGTGTAACGCCAGTGGGCGCCCATGCGGTTTGCAATCATCTGCAGAATCTGCCAGTCCGGCTTCGACTCGCCCAGCGGCTCCATCACCTTGTAAATCCGCTGTATCCGCCGCTCCGTGCTGGTAAACGTCCCATCCTTCTCAAGCGATGGCGAAGCCGGCAGCACCACATCCGCATACCGCGCCGTCTCCGAGAAGTTGATGTCCTGCACAATCAAAAACTCGCACACACTCAACGAGTCGCCCACGTCGCCCGCATTCGCATCCGACGTAATCGTATCCTCGCCCTTGATGTACAGCGCCCGGACCTTCCCCTCTTGGATCGCACGAATCATGCCGTGGTTATCCAGCCCTTCCGTCGTCGGAAGCTTGACCTCCCACTCCGCTTCAAACTTCGCCCGAACCGCATCGTCAGCCACCTTCTGGTAGCCCGAATACACATTCGGCATCGACCCAAAGTCGCTCGCGCCCTGCACGTTATTGTGGCCGCGCAACGGATACGCGCCCGCACCCGGACGCATGTAGTTGCCCGTCAGCAGCAGCAGATTCGAGAGCGACGTCGCCGTATCCGATCCACCGCAATGCTGCGTAACCCCCATCGCAAACAGAATGCAAACTCCGTCCGCAGCCGCAATCTCGTTCGCCACAGTAATCAGCGTCGCCTGCGGAACCCCGGTGATCTTCTCTGCATACTCCAGCGTGTACGGTGCCAACGATGCCTTGTACTCCTCAAAGTTGTTCACCCACTGCTGCACAAAGTTCATCTTCGCCAGATTATGGTCCAGAATGTACTTCGCCATCGCGTTCATCCACACCGCATCCGTCGATGGGTTCGGACGGAAGAAGATATCCGCACGCTCCGCCATCTCGTGCCGCCGCAGATCAGCCACAATCAGCCGCTGGCCACGGAACTTGTGCGACCGCTTCACCCGCGTCGCCAGCACCGGATGGTTCTCCGCCGGGTTCGCCCCTACAATCAGCACCAGCCCAGCCTGCTCAATATCCGAGATCGATCCCGAATCGCCGCCATACCCCACCGTCCGCTGCAGACCCGCAGTCGCCGGATTTTGACAGTACCGCGCGCAGTTGTCGATATTGTTGGTCCCAATCACCGCCCGCGCCAGCTTCTGCATCAGAAAGCTCTCTTCGTTCGTACACTTCGACGAAGCAATAAACGCCAGCGCATCCGGCCCATTGTCCTTCAGGATCTGCTTGAACTTGGTCTCGATCACATCGAGCGCCTCCTCCCAGCTCACCTCGCGGAACGCATCTCCATCCCGCAGCAGAGGCTTCGTCAACCGGTCGTTCGCATTGATGTGTCCCCACGCAAACTTGCCCTTCACGCACGTCGAAATCCCATTCGCCGGCCCGTGCATCGGCTCAATCTTCAGAATGTCCCGGTCCCGCGTCCACACATCGAAGCTGCAGCCCACCGCGCAGTATGTACACACCGTCTTGGTCCGCTCCACCCGCGCATTGCGCATCTCCGCTTCGATCTCCGACAGCGCCAGAATCGGCCCATACCCAATCGGCGGCTCAATCCCCTTCACCACCTCAATCATGTTGTCCAGCACATTCGCCGGAGTATCCGTCAGATACCCCGCATGGTGCAGCATGGACTTCTCCATCAGCGCATTGCATGGGCACACCGTCACGCAGTGCCCGCACGACACGCAACTCGACCCGTCGATCTTCTCCCCGCCATCCCACATCACCCGTGGAACCTCGCGCTCCCAGTCGATCGTCAGCGTCTCGTTCACCTGCACATTCTGGCAAGCCTCCACACACCGCCCGCACAAGATGCACTGGTCAGGATCGTACCGGTAAAACGAGTTCGACATGTCCTTCTCATACGGCTTCCGCGTATAAGGACGCGTCTGGTGCTTCACCTCCAGGTCCGCCGTCGTATTGTGGATCGTGCAGTTCTGGTTGTTGTTGTCGCACACCGTGCAATACAGCATGTGGTTCTTCAATATCCGGTCGAACGCCTCCCGCTGCGCCACATCCACCGCGTCGCTCGTGGTCCCCACGGACATCCCCGCCGTCACCGTCGTCGCGCACGCCCGCACCATCTTGCCATCCACCTCCACCATGCACGTGTCACAGCTCTGGATAGGCCCCATCAGCGGCTGGTAGCACACCTGCGGAACCTGCTTCTCATGCTCCGCCGCGCTATGCCGGTTCAGTGTCTCTATCAGCAGCTCCCCCACATGTGCCGGCACCGTCTTGCCATTCACCGTCAACGTTGTGTTCGGGGTTGCGTCCAGCGGAGTATTCAGCAGTCGTTTCTTCACAGACATTGGTAGGTCCTCAGTTGCATGAGAATAACAAACGTTCCCTATCTCTGGCTCGGCTGCATACCGCCCACCGAACGCCAAAATCCCAGCCCCGGAAACATCTTCCACCAAACTGTACCGCATCAACAAAAACCTTCATCGCCTGCGATACCACACCGCCCACACTGCCCAGTCCGTCTCAGCCACCCGCCTCAGCTGCAGCTCCGCCAAACCGCTCCCGCACCCACGCCATCGCCTCCTCGGTCGTCGTCACGCGACCCTCCAACTGCGCATCCTCCGCCGCCTCCAGCATCGCCTTGAACCCCACCCCCGGCCTGTACCCTGCTGCAATCAGCTCCCGCCCCGTCACCAGCAGCTTCGGACGAATCGCCTCCTCCGGCTGCGACTCATACGCCGC
>JAJZFE010000194.1 GCA_021798655.1 Acidobacteriota bacterium
CCCTCGCACACAAACAGCGGATAGATCAGCGCGCCAGGACGCAGATGCGTCTCGCGCACCAGGGAGCGCATCGCAGCGGTCGAGCGCAGCCGCCGCAGTCGTGTTGCCGGAAAGTCCATGTACAGCAGTTTACGACCAGCATGAAAGATCTGTAGCGTGCAGACAGGAGCCGAGTCCCCGATATGTCACCCAGTCAGGAAGATCAGGTGTTGCCGATCACGCTCTATCCAAGCCGCTTGAAGTCCATCTTGCTGCTCCTGATCTGTCTTGCCTTCACCGCGATGGGCATCGTCCTCGTACGCAGCGGAGACTGGGTCGGCTATCTCTGCGGCGGTTTCTTCGGGCTTGCCTGCATCGCGTTCGTCGCAAACATGCTTCCCGGCGCATCGTATCTGCGTCTCCATCAGGACGGCTTCACCTTCTGTAGTTTGTATCGCGCACATACCGAATCCTGGTCATCCATCAAGGACGTTGGCGTCCTTACGATGCGTCGCCACGGCCTGCGCGTGATGAAGATGGTTGCGTGGAACTTCCAGCCGCAGTATGTCTCGCGGGTGAAGCTCCGCCGAGCCAATCAGTGGGTCTCCGGCTTCGATGCAGCCTTGCCTGACACCTACGGCAGGAAGGCCGAACAACTCGCCGTGCTGATGGAATCGCTGCGCGCAAAGGCTGCTGCAGACTCGTCACCTCAAGCTGGTGCGCCTGAAGCCTAGAATCAATCCATGCAGTTGTTGCCTCACATTCCCAACCTACTTACTGAACGTGGCGGCGCGTCGCTGCAGTGGCACAGCCTGCGTGAGCGGCTCGCCGCCGCAGCGCACTCCGCTCTTGGCCGCGACTGGCTGCTCGCTCTTGAACCCAGCGCCAACGCCGAGTGGATCGACACGCAACAGGGCCGCAACGCCGAGATGCAGCGTCTCCTGATCGCCAGCGGCAGCTTCGACCTGCATGGCACCTTCGACGTCACCGAACTGCTCGACAAGGCGCGCATCGAAGGCTCTGCGCTCGAAGCGCTGGAGCTGCGCTCGCTCATCGTCCACGCCGAGCGCGTCGACGCCTGGCGCAGTTCCCTGCTCGCGCCGCCCGATGGCGACCGCAGCAACTGGCCGCAGACGCAGGCTCTCTCCGCGCCGCTGTTCGACTACGATCTCGGCGAGTTGCTCCGTCAGCTCAGCGGCAAGATCGAGCCTGACGGAACGCTCAGCGACGATGCCTCGCCCGAACTGCGCCGCATCCGCCGCGCGCTGGAGCAGCAGCACCGCGCCATCGAGTCCAGTCTTCGCCGCGCGCTGGCTCGCCTCTCCGACGACGGCAGCGCGCAGGATGCCGTCATCACCGTCCGCGGCGAACGCTTCGTCATCCCCGTCAAGGCGGAGTATAAGCGCAAGGTCGGCGGCGTCGTCCACGGCTCCAGCTCCACCGGGCAAACCGTCTTCATCGAGCCGCTCGAAACCATCGAGCACAACAACGAGATGGCGCGACTGCTCGACGAAGAGCAGGCTGAAGTCCATCGCATACTCGTCGCGATGACCCGCGCCGTTGCTGGCAACGCGACAGCGCTGCTGCTCGGCGCAGCCATCCTCGCGGAGGTTGACGCGCACCAGGCCATCGCCCGCTTCGCGCTCGATCTACAGTGTGTTCGGCCCACGTTTTCCGACACGGCTGATGCGGCCTTCGAGCTGGTCGCAGCGCGTCATCCGCTGCTGGAGCTGCGCCTACGCGCCGAGCAAGGCAGCATCGTTCCGCTCACCCTTGCGTTCATCGAGGGCAAGCGGCAGATCATCATCAGCGGCCCGAACACCGGCGGAAAGACGGTCGCGCTGAAGACCTCCGGCATCCTTGCCGTGATGGCGCAGGCTGGTCTGCCGCTGCCTGTCGAGCGAGCGCAACTGCCCATCTTCACCGCGATCTATGCGGACATCGGCGATGCACAGTCCATCGAGCAGAACCTGTCTACCTTCTCGGCGCACATCGTCAACGTGGACCGCATCGCGAAGCACGCAGACGAGCGCTCGCTGGTACTGCTCGACGAACTCGGCTCGGCCACGGACCCGGAAGAGGGCGCTGCGCTGGCCGTCGCGGTCGCGGAGCACTTCCTGCTGCGTCGCGTCTGGAGCATCATCAGCACGCATCTCACGTCGCTGAAGATCTATGCCGCCAAGCACGACGGCGTGCTGAATGCGGCTGCAGGCTTTGACGAGGTCGCGCTGGCTCCAACCTACGAGCTGCGGCTCGGTGTTCCCGGCGCATCGGCGGGGCTCAACATCGCCGCGCGGCTCGGGCTTGATCCCGCGATTGTGGCGCAGGCCCGCGCGCAGATGACCACGCAGCAGGTCGACATCGGTCGCTTCCTTGACGAGCTGCACACGCAACTGACCGCAGCGAACTCCGATCGCGAACAGCTTGCTGCAACGCAGCGCGAGCTTGACCGCGAACGCACACGGCTGGAGCATGAAGGCCGCGTCGAGCAGCAGAAGCGCACCCGCGAACTTGAACTGCAGCTCAGGCAGCTGATTGAGGGCTACGAATCGCAGCTGCGTGACACAGTAAAGGCTATCGACGACAAGACCGTTGCCCAGAAGATTGCGCGCGACTCGGCGCTGCGAATCGCACAGCTCAAGCGCGAGTTCTCGGCCCAGTTTCAGTCCACGGTCGTCGCGCACACCGCCACGGAGCAGGCAACGCAGAAGGCAGCCGACCGCCAGCGCGAGGCCAAGGTCGGAGACCTGGTCAGGTTGAAGTCGCTCAACCGCGAAGGCCGCGTGGTACGCGTGATCGACGCGAAGACGCTGGAGGTCGCGGTCGGCGCGATGAAGACCCGTGTTCCGCGCAACGACATTGCAGAGGTCATAGCTGCTGCGGAGAAGCCTGCTGCAGCGGCGCGCCGAGGCAGCTCCGTGAGCACTGCCAGCGACGATTCGGAGTACATCAGCTCAGAGATCAACGTGATCGGCAAGACGGCTGACGAGGCAGAGAGCGATGTCGAGCGCTTCATCGAGCACGCGTTTCTTGCGGGTCTGCGGCAGGTGCGCGTGGTGCATGGAGTCGGCATGGGCATTCTGCGCCGCACGCTGCGCGACTACCTGCGGAAACATCCGCACGTTCTCTCCGTAGCCGAGCCTCCGTATAACGAAGGTGGCCAGGGAGCCACAATCGTCGAGCTGCGGCAGTGAGCCAGGCTCAGCGACGAGCTTTGCGCCGCGGCGCAGGCACG
>JAJZFE010000331.1 GCA_021798655.1 Acidobacteriota bacterium
GCTCGGTTGCGATGGCGCCGGGCAGCACCGCGTTCACGCGAATATTCTCCGCGCCCAGCTCGTGCGCCAGCGTGCGCGTCATGCCGACGATGGCCGCCTTCGCCGCCGCGTACACCGGCACGCCCGTCGATGGAATCATCCACGCAATCGAGCTCATGTTCACGATGCTGCCGCGCCCCAGCCGCCGCATCCCCGGCAGCACGCTCTGGCAGAGGAAGAACTGCTGCTTCAGGTTCACAGCCATCAGCGTGTCCCACAGCTCCGGCGTCACGTCTTCGATGCGGTGCCGCACGTCGTTGCCGGCGTTGTTCACCAGCACGTCCACGTCGCCGAACTCGCGCTCGATGGCTGCCACTGTCTGCCGCAGCGCAGCCACGTCCGTCACATCGCAGTGGTAGAAGCGGGGCGGCAGTGAGGCCATCGGCCGCAGCTGCTCCACCAGCGCATGAGCCGCGTCGTCCTGCACGTCGAGCAGTGCCACCTGCGCGCCCTGCGCGACGAACGCCTGCACCAGCGCGCGGCCAATTCCCGTTGCACCACCGGTGACGAGTACCCGCCGCCCGTGCAGGCTGGGATAGGTTGCGTACTGCTTCGAGTCGTTGCTGCCTGCCTGCTTCATCGCCGTACCTCGCGTCACCAGCATACGGCGAGAACGGCACGTCGATGCGCCTGATGGTATCTTTTCTGCTACCATCGCACTGTGATCGCAATTCGCCAGTACATCGACCGTGCGGGCCGCAATCCCTTCGAGAGATGGTTCGACGACCTTGATGACCTAACGCAGGCGCGAATCACGGTTGCCCTCGACCGGCTCGAACGAAACAATACCTCCGCGGCCAAGTCGGTGGGGTCAGGGGTCTCGGAACTGCGGCTCGACTTCGGCCCCGGCTACCGCATCTACTTCGGCTGGGATGGCGAGACACTGGTTATTCTGTTGGGCGGTGGCACCAAGAAACGCCAACAAAACGATATCGACAGCGCCAAGCGACTCTGGCAGGAGTACAAGCTGCGCAAGCGGGAGGGATAGATGCCACTGAGCAAAAGCTTCAACGACACCGTCAAGATCAGGCTGCAGAAGAGCGCGCGCTTTCGCCAGGCCCTGCTGCGCGAAGCGGTCGGCTGCATGGTCGCCGGCGACCTTGAAACGGGCAAGTCTGTGTTGCGCAGGTACATCAACGGCACGGTCGGGTTCGTGCAGCTCGGCGAAGACCTGGGCCGCTCGCCGAAGGTGCTGATGCGGATGTTCGGCCCGGCGGGTAATCCGCAGGCAAAGAACCTCTTTGAGATCGTCGCGCACCTGCAGAAGCTCGAAGGCACGGTGCTGGAAGTTGTCAACCGACGGGCCGCATAAGTCGCCCCTGCTGCCGTGCGTTCCGCAGCGTGGGATGCGCGGATTTTCGGCGTCATATTTCTTTGCGGAAACAATTTCCAAACGAGTGTCGTCTCCTGTATAACTCAGTCGCTGGCCATCTGCGCCTGTTCTGCGTGTTGAATCCTCAACGCCACGCATACACGCCGCTGCACGTCTCTGGCCGCCGCACCTCTGCAAGGAGTACCCATGCACCGCCACGCCGTCCTCGCCACGTTCGCCGCCGCCGCCCTGCTTCCTCTATCGCTCGCCGCCCAGCGCGAGCCGCTGCAGCCCTCCACCACCGGCAAGGTTCCGCCGAAGACCTGGGTCGACAAGGACACCGGCCACCGCGTGATCCGGCTCACCGACGAGCCCGGCTCCTCCGGCTTCTACTTCAACATCAACGCCTATACGCCGGACCTGAAGACGATGGTCTACTCCGCGCCGGACGGCATCCACGGCATGGACCTGGCCACGCGCAGGTCGTGGCTCATCGTGCCGAATCCGCCGCGGCCCGAGGGCGCTGACCCGCAGCAGTTCCGCTTCGGCGGCGTTCACGCCATCATCGCCGGGCGCATTACGAACTCGGTCTTCTACACGCAGGCCGACCCGTCCACGCACGTCGTCGCGATCTACAAGGCGGACGTGTACAGCAAGCAGATCACCAAGCTGACCGACCTGCCCAAGGGCATGGGCGTGGCCACCATCAACGCGGACGAGACGCTCGGCGCCGGCACGATGAACGACAAGCCCGACGCGGTGGACTACGGCACGCGCCGCGTCGACCCGAAGGGTCTGCAGACCGGCCCGCTGGTACAGCCGCAGAACAAGGGCGAGATGATGGAGCAGCGCCTGGCCGCGCGCACGCCGCTCACGCTCTACACCATCAATCTGCAGACCGGAAAGCTCACGCCGCTGCTGCACTCCACCGACTGGGTGAACCATCTGCTCTTCAGCCCGAAGGACCCCAGCCTGCTGATGTACTGCCACGAAGGCCCGTGGCAGAAGGTGGATCGCATCTGGATGATCCACACCGACGGCACGCACAACACGCTGATCCACAAGCGGCGCATCGCCATGGAGATTGCGGGCCACGAGTTCTGGGGCCTGGACGGCGAGACCATCTGGTACGACTGGCAGCCCATCAAGGGCCAGGACTTCTACCTCGCCGGCTATGACCTCGCCAGCGGCAAGCGCACCGCGTTCCACATGGAGCGCAACGAGTGGTCCATCCACTTCAACCTGACCAGGGACCTCGACATGTTCACCGGCGACGGCGGCGATCCCGGCCAGGTGGCGCGCGCCAAAGACGGCGAGTGGATCGAGCTCTTCCACCCGCACATGATCCCCACCGACGGCGCGCTGAACGAGCCGGACTTCTTCCAGCCCGGCATCTTCACCTCCGAACACCTCGTCAACATGGCGCACCACAACTACCGGCTGGAGCCGAACGTCCGCTTCTCGCCGGACAAGAGCCTGGTGATCTTCACCAGCAACATGTTCGGCCCGAGCTACGTCTTCGGCGTGGAGACGGCGAAGGCGACCGTCGATCCCACGGTGGACAAGGTGCTCTCGACGCCGGACATCGGCGAAGAGTTCAACCCCGGCGTCGTGACGCCCGTGCACCAGGTGCAGTAGGCTCGTCAGGTTCGGCGCAGCTACAATCACTCCAGCACGATTTGGAGTTGCCGGATGATGCTGCCTGTTGCCCTGCTGATGCTGTTTGCCCTGCCCCAAGCCACCGACGCCACCGCGCCGCCCGCGAACGTGCAGGCGAAGCTGACCGCCGTCGGCATCGGCGTGCAGATCTACACCTGCACGCAGCAGAACGGCGCGTTCGCGTGGCAGTTTAC
>JAJZFE010000199.1 GCA_021798655.1 Acidobacteriota bacterium
TATAAAACTGCACTCCCGGCTGGGTCGTGGTTACGGTAAGCGTGCGTCCGCTGGTCGGATCGTACACCTTCGCCGCCAGGTGCAGACTATCGCCCGAAGCATTGAGCACCCAGTTATGGTCGTAGCCACTGCCAATTTTCAATTGCTCATTAGCGTCGTTGATGCGCGCGCCAATCGCCGTCGGCTTGCGAAAATCAAACGGCGTTCCCGCAACTGGCGCCAACTCGCTCGTAGGAATCTGCGTCGTGCCCACTGGCGTATAACGGTCCGCCGGAATCATCAGCACATCCTGCAAAATATTGCCCTTCCCATCGCCTGCCAGATTGAAGTAGCTGTGGTTGGTAAGATTCACCACCGTCGGCTTGGTAGTCGTCGCACTGTAATTGATTTTAAGGGACCTACCCACGACCGTATAGCGCACATGCACCGTAAGCGTGCCGGGAAATCCCATATCGCCATCCGGGCTCACCAGCGACAGCTCAACGCCATCGGGAATCTCTTGCCCGGTCCACACTTTGGAACTGAAGCCAGCAGGCCCGCCATGCAGCGCGTTGCCATTGTTATTCACAGGGACATGGTATGTCTTTCCATCGATTGAAAACGTGCCCTTGGCGATGCGATTTCCATAGCGCCCCACGATCGCGCCGAAGTAGGTGCTGGTATCGGACTCATATTGCGCCACGCTATCATAGCCCAGGACCACATCGGCCATCTTGCCACTGCGATCCGGCGCCTCGATGCTTACCACGCGCGCGCCGAACGTTGTGATACGCACGGTCAGATCATGGTCGCTGAGGGTATAGATCTGCACCGGTTTGCCGTCTGCCGTCTTACCCCATGGCATGCTCGTGACGCTGGCTTTTGCCAGCGAACTCATCAACAGAACCGCAATTCCCGCCATCAGATACTTTAACTTCATTATTTCTCCTTGAGCATTCAATCGACTTCAATCACGATCGCGGCACTATTCTTCACTACCCTTCTTACCCTTGTCCATAGGTCGCGCTAGCTCCATGCTTGCGCAGGTAGTGGCGATCGAGCAGCGCCTGCGACACCCCTTCCGCACTCGCCTTCAGTGTCAGCGTGCGATACGCCATCTTCGCGACTGCCTCCAACACCACGGCATTGTGCGCTGCATCCGCAGCATTCTTCCCCCACACAAACGGAGCATGCCCCGCAACCAGGCACGCCGGCACCGCCATCGGATCAATCTTTGATCCGCCACCGGCGATGCCATCCGCGCCGCCGAACCGCGCCACTATTGCCAGTCCGGTCTCATGCACATATCGACCGTTGATTGCCTCATCCGTCAGCGGCGAAGTCACCGGAACCGGCCCATGAAAGTAGTCCGCATGCGTTGTTCCGAACGCAGGAATCGGCAACCAGGCTTGCGCAAAGCTAGTCGCAAACTCCGAATGCGTATGGACGACCGCCCCAATCTCGGTAAACTCCCGATATAGCAGCGTGTGTGTGTCCAGGTCCGAGGACGGCTTTAGCGTTCCCTCGACAATCTTTCCATCGAGATTGGTGACCACCATGTCCTCCGCCTTCAGCACATCATAATCCACGCCTGACGGCTTGATCACCACGAGCCCCTGCTCCCGGTCCACACCCGAAGCGTTGCCAAACGTATACAGCACCAACCCCTTGCGCACAAGCTCCAGGTTGGCCTCCAGCACCTCTTCCCGCAGTTTTTTCAAAAGCATCCGCAACACCTCACTCGACTTTCGTTGTTCTTCCAAATCTTTGTGGCGTTCAGCCGTAAATTCGCCTCTCGCTCGCAAGCTGATCGTTCGTTACACGCCGCGGACATCCGCCGCAATGCGCCGCAGCTCGGGAAGCACATCCCCCATCACAGCCGGCGAACTTTCCCTCTGTCCAAAAGCAAAGTACACCTTGCGATATAGAGCAAATAACTCGTCATAGCGAGCGACGGCCGCAGGGTCAGGCTCATAGGTCCTGAACGGTAGGCACATCTTCGCCTGCGCCTCCTCGATCGTTGCAAACACGCCCGCGGCAAGCAACGCAAAGATTCCCGACCCCAGGCTCGTCGGCACACCATCCGGCACCAGCACCGGCTTGCCCAGCACGTTCGCATACACCTGATTCAGCACTACGTTGTTCTGCGGAATCCCGCCCGCATTGATCACGCGATTCACCGGAACCCCATGCTCCGCCATCCGATCCAGAATAATCCGCGTATGAAACGCAGTTCCTTCGATTGCCGCAAACAACTCATCCTTTGCCGTATGGATCAGGTTCCAGCCTAAGGTCATGCCGCCCAGCTCAGGGTTCACCAAGACCGTGCGGTCGCCATTATCCCAACTCAGCCGCAGCAGCCCCGTCTGGGCCGGCTTGTACTGATCCAGTCCCTCCGAGAGCGCACGAACATCCGTGCCCGCGCGTCGCGCAATCGCCTCAAAGATATCGCCCGTGGCCGAAAGCCCCGCTTCAATCCCCGTGAACGCCGGATGCACGCTTCCCGGCACGACACCACATACGCCCGGGACCAACCGCGTCTCCCGGCTCATCGCAATGATGCACGTTGATGTCCCCACTACGTTCACGACATCTCCCTCGCGGCACCCCGCGCCAATCGCATCCCAATGCGCATCGAACGCTCCCACAGGAATCGGAATCCCTGCAAGGAGGCCCATCTCTGCGGCCCACCGCTCACTCAACCCTCCCGCAATCGCATCCGAGCACCGATAGTCTCCGTTCAGCTTCGCTCGAACGCCATCGAATAGCGGATCGAGCTTTGACAGAAACTCCTGCGACGGCAAGCCGCCCCAGCGTGGATTCCACATCCACTTGTGTCCCATCGCGCAGACGCTCCGCGGCGCAAGCGCAGGGTCCGAGATGCCTATCAATGTCGCAGCAACCATGTCACAGTGCTCGAATGCAGTAGCAAAGCGTTCCCGCTTGTCCGGGTTATTCCGCAGCCAATACAGCAGCTTCGCAAAGCCCCACTCGTGCGAATACACCCCACCGCACCACTCGATGGCTTCGAGCCCCATAGCATGAGCAAGCTCTGTAATCTCCTGCGCCTCCTTGTGCGCACGGTGGTCGCACCAGAGCATATATTCATCCAGCGGCTGGAGTTGAGCATCGACCGGAATCACGCTCGACCCGGTGGTATCCAGCCCCAGCGCCGCAATTTTTTTCGCGTCCACACCACTTTGCCGCACTACCTC
>JAJZFE010000038.1 GCA_021798655.1 Acidobacteriota bacterium
GCGTGTGGGTTGCGGCGATGATGCTGTGGGTGTTGCGTGCTTCGGCGGAGAAGAGGCCGAAGCCGGTGCTGGTGGATGCGTCCGCGCGGGTGGGCGTGACGACGCGGGTGCTGCATCCGGCGGGGCAGCGGAACTGGCGCGGCGCGGCACAGCATGAGCTGGATGTCGTGATCTGGTATCCGGCGGTGGATACGGCGATCGAGACGCAGCAGTATGTGGGCGCGGCGGTGGGCGCGGACAGTGCGCCGGTGACGCCGCTGTTCGAGGCCGGTCGCGCGACGCCGCACGCCGCGTTTGCGCCGCATATGGAGCGGCTGCCGCTGGTGCTGCTGGCGCATGGTGCGCGCGGCAGCGCACTGCAGATGGCGTGGCTGGGGACTGCACTGGCGCGCGCAGGGTACATCGCAGCGGCGGTGGATCATCCCGGCGACAACGCCAGTGGCAGGCCGACGCCGGAGGGCACGGCGCTGTGGTGGGAGCGGGCGACGGACCTGTCCAACGTGCTCGACGGGTTGCTGAAGGATGAGGAGTTCGGCGAGCGGATTGACCCGACGCGCGTGGCCGCAGCGGGCTACTCGGTGGGCGGATACGCAGTGCTGGAGCTGGCGGGCGCGCAGACGGACATTGGGCTGTTCTACGATCGGTGCCGCGCGACGCAGCCGAATGACGGTCGCGGCGAGCGGCCAGGCGACGATGCGGCGGTGTGTCATGAGGCCGAGCGGAATGGGCTCGGCGGCGGTGAGCAGGTGCTGGCGGCGACGCGCAGGACCAGCGGTGAGAGCCTGGCGCGGTCCAGCGGCAGCTTCCGCGATGTGCGGGTGAAGGCGGTGTTCGCCATCGCACCGGCGCTGGCGTTTACGCAGACGCCGGAGAGCCTGCGCGCGATTCGCGTGCCGGTGATGCTGGTGGTCGGCAGCGAGGACAGGATCGCGCCGGCGGACGAGAATGCAGACTCTCTGCGGGCGTCGATCCACGGCGCGCGCGAGACGACGCTGCCGGGCGTGGGGCACGCTACGTTTCTCGGCGTGTGTACGGCTGCGGGCAGAAGCGCGCTGCCGCAGGATTGCGTGGACGCGCCAGGCGTGGACCGGGCCGCGGTGCACGCGAAGGTGGCAGGCGACGCGATCAGCTTCTTCGACCGCGCGCTGAAGTGGCGCTAGCGTCTACCGGCAGGGGTCGGTGGGCGCCGGGACGCGGTACCAGGTTTCGGTGCGGCCGAAGAGGGTGAAGAGGACGAAGCCGCGCAGCTTGAGCACGTCGGCGCCGGTGGGCGTGCCGAAGCCGCGGTAGGTGTGGCCGCTGATGGGGTCGTAGAGATGGCCGTAGCCGATGCGGTGGTCGTCGTAGTCGCGGAAGCCGGAGCCGATGGTGAGGCCGCAGAGCTGGCGGGTGCGCAGCGTGGGGTCCGGGTTGTGCCCGTCGATGGTCTCGGGCGGATGAGGCGAGAGCTTGACGATGCGCAGGCAGAGGCTGGCATCGCCGGGTCTGCACGGCTCGATGTGGACGATGGCTCCGACGGCCGAGCGCCAGTAGCCCATGGAGGCCTGCGCGGGCGTGAGCGCGGGCGGGGCAGACGCGGCGGCGGTGGTCGCGAACAGAAAGGCGGTGGCGAGCAGCAGCTTGGGATTCATCAGCTTCATCATAAGTGGTGTTGGATGCAGCGCAGCGTTTCGTGGAATACGCGGGGCAGAGTACGACAGCCTGGCACGACGAGCCATCCGTGGAGGGGATGGCTCGTCGGGGTGAAGCGTGCGACTTGTGGAGGGCCCGTGTGAAGGCTTCGCGCCTGGCCGGGTTCGTACGACTGGCTCGGGGCGCGGAGCAAGGTGGGAAGCTTATGGCGCGGTAGGGACGGGCAGGCGCGGGGTGGCGGTCGGCGCGGCGAGACCGAAGAAGACGACCAGGTTGTTGTAGGCCTCGTTGGAGATCCAGATGTTTCCGCTGGCATCGAGGGCGAGGTCGTAGGGTTCGAGGAGCTTGGCGTCGAGGCCGTAGCCGCCCTGGACGAGGACGTTGCCGTTGGAGTCGAGGGTGGTGGGCGGGGAGAAGCCGTAGCCGGCGGGCTGGGTGTTGAAGTTGCCGGCGAGTGCGGTGAAGGAGCTGCCGTGGTAGTTGACCAGGAAGATGTTCTGGGCGGCGTCGACGACGATCTTTTCAGGGGTGTGGGTGCCGCCGTTGGTGTCGCCGCAGGCGGTGGAGGCAGCACCGGGGTTGCCGCAGGTGGCGTCGGCGCCGATGAGGATGACGTTCTGCTGGTTGCCGTAGCAGGCGGCGTTGGGGGAGGCGTTGCTGTCGCAGCCGGGGAGGATCTCGGAGACCGAGTTGGTCTGGAAGTTGCTGACCCAGGCGTTGCCGAGCTTGTCGGTGGCCACGCCGTTGGCCTCGGAGCAGCAGGTGGGGTGGGAGATGAGGTTGCCGCTGGCGTCGAGATGGGTGACGGTGTAGCCGCCCTCGTCGGCCAGCCAGACGCCGTTGCTGGCGTCACCGGCGACGTCGGTAGGCCCGGCGGAGTAGGGCGCGCCGGCGTTGTTGAGGGTGAAGACGATGCCGTTGGCCGGGGTGTAGTTGAAGATGCTGGCGGTGGAGCTGCCGTTGTTGCCGACGACGATGCCGCCGTTCGGTTCGGAGGCCATCTCCTCGGGATAGTAGACCGAGTTGCTGGTGGTGAAGGTGGTGCCGTTGACGGAGATGAGGGAGCCGAGCGTCTGGCCGGAGCTGATGCCGTAGAGGCCGGAGAGGCCGCCGGTGGGGCTCTCCTGAATGTCGACCCAGACGTTGTTGGCGGTATCGACGGCGATGCCGAAGATCTCGGGGTTGAGGGTGCCGTGGCCGAAGCCGCTGGCGGGGCTGAGGGCGGTGCCCTGGGGGTTGAAGGCGCTGACGGCACCGTAATAATCGGCCACCCAGACATTGCCGGCGGAGTCCAGAGCGAGCTCGGTGGGCATGGATATGCCGCCGCTGTTGATGGTCATGGAGAGCGTCCAGTCATGCGGCGCGGCGGTGAGCGTGGTGGCGTAGGGCTGGCTGGTGGGGGGGATGAGGCCGAAGAGTCCGGGGACGTTCTGCGCGGGGTGCTGGACGATGTAGAGCGCGGCGGTGAAGGTGTCGGAGGTGCAGGTGGAGGTGCACTGGCCGCTGGTGGAGTAGAGCGTCTGGCAGGGGGTGGTGCCGTCGGAGTTGACGCAGGT
>JAJZFE010000458.1 GCA_021798655.1 Acidobacteriota bacterium
CAGCCTGGCCGTGAATCGCGTTACGCAGCAGCCCGGTCACGCCGACCCGAACCACGAGATGCCGCAGCGACAGGTATGGAGCTTCCGTTGCCGCTTCGCTGCCGTGGATCGTCAGACCATCCACGGTGATGCTCAGCCGCCAGGGCTGCACGATGACGCGGCTAATATCGACCTTGCCTCCGGTTGCAGCGCGCAGGTCGCGAACCACCAGCGCCGCAAGCCGCTGCTGAAAGTCCCTGGTCGTGGCATAGAAGAACGCGGCACCGATCAGCGCAGCTCCCAGCGCACACAGCATCGCAGCGCCGATCAGCACTCGACGCAGAGCGGTGTTCGTCGCGGGCGGCTGCTTCTGTGGCATCTCGTTCCCAGGATTCATGGCGCTTGCACTCCGCTCGGGAAGAGCACAATCCGACTCTGCGCGCGCAGCACCGCGAGCCAGTCGTCGAGCAGCCGGGTGACTGCCTGCTCGGTCAGGATGCTGCCGATCGTCTGCCGGATGGAGTTCAGCGGCGGAGCAGGCCGAGCCGCAGCGTGATATTGCGGCAGCAGAACGTCGGAATAATAGCGCTCAATCTCCTCACGGCTCACGGTGATGTCCGGCCGAAAGCGCTGGTCGATGAACGCCAGCAGCATCTGCCGCTGACGCCAGTAGGCGCGAAACGATGCGGGCGTAAATCCCTGCTCCCGCAGGAACCGAGCCCACTGATCGGCGGGCGTGCACGGCTCGCTGCTGCACGCAGGGATCTCGCCCGCGAGGGCTGCGATCTCGGCGTCGAGCCGGTCATCGGAGAGAACCGGCTGCTCGACCGCAACCATCTGCTCGCGGATCAGGTGCTGATCGATGAGCCTTTGCAGCAGCTTCTCGTTTGTCTCCTGCGTGGCGCAGGAGGGCGGCGTCACCGCAGCGTCGCACCCGATCTTCAGGTCCTGAAACCGCGACTCCGCATCCACATCGCTGGCCAGCAGGATCTCGCCGTTCACCGCAGCAACGACGCGGTCGAGCGTCTCAAACCCGGCGGGCACAGGCCTCTGCGGCACGGCAGCGGCCGTCTGAGCCTGCGCTGTCAGGGCAATCGCACACGCGCAGCACAGCATCCAGAGTCCGCACGCGAATCTGGAGTGCCGCTGAACGAGTTGGTGTAACGTTGCCATGTCCGACGATCCTGAGAGGCTTGCTAGAAACTCTGCCCGATGCTGAAGAAGAAGTTGAAGTGATTCGCCTGACCGACATACGGAGCCGCACCGGTGTAGTCGTCAAAGACGGGATAGATCGGTGGATTCAGGTTATAGCTGAAGTCTGCGCGCAGCGGGCCAACCGGGGTTCCGTAGCGGACACCCACACCGAGCGCATGAGAGTAGTAGTTGAAGTTGCAGTTGCCAACTGCGTTGGCCTGTTGCGTCGCTGTGGGCTGCGACCCGGCGGCCACACCGGCAATGGTCAGGTCGCGGCACGTTCCACGATTCGGCTGGTGAAAGTGCAGGATGCTGGTGAACATGTCGCCGGGATACTGGAAGGTGTTTCCCATATCGTGGAAGGCGACAAACGAGATGCTGTCGCCGACCAGCGGCAGCGTCGGCGGCGGAAGCCGCAGCTCGAACGTATTGACGACCACGCCGGAGCCACCCACCGGATACCCCGTCGTAAGGTCGCGCGGGCCCGCATCGTTGATGCCGAAGCCGCGATGCGACGTTGCGCCGCCTGCGTACAACCGCTCGGGCAGCGGAACGGGATTGCAGGTCGGATTCGCGGTGAGCAGCGCACCCGCGCAGGCCTGGGAGCTCACACCGATCTGCCCGCCCGCGTTCACGGCGTTCGGATTCGGCCCCCACGGATTCTCGAATCCGATACGAAGGTTGCGGGCAAACACATACTTCTTCTTTCCGAAGGTGAGGTAGGAAGACTCGGAAGCATCGAACTTGTTGAAGTTCGTTCCCGAGCCAAACTTCGAGGTCGCTACGAAGTCCTGCACGGAAAACAAGTGGCCCTTGCCGGCGTTGAGCGGACTCGGGTCGCGCGTGTCGTGCAGATACGTAAACGCAGGACCGCCGACGATCACCGGCTCCGAGAGCTGATTGATCAGGTTCGGCGTAATCTCCAGTGAGTTCTGGTCAATAGATACGCGGCGATATTGGAAGTCATAGATAAACGTGTCTGCTCGACCGCGCTTCTGCGTCGCGCGCACATCGCCCTGCAAGGTGGACGACGCGAAGGTGGTAATGTCCTGCACATTCGCGTAGCCGCCGGACAAGGTTCCGGTAAGAGCCTGCTTTCCAAACAGTCTGGGGCTGTTGTAGCTCAGCGTGGCGACCCGCTCCAGCAGGCCGTAGGTGGTGTGCAGCGTGAGCGAGTCCTGCGTTCCGCGCAGCGCGGTTCTGGAGACGTCGAGCGAGACCCGCGGGCTCACTCCAGCCTTGCCATTCTGCGCCGCCGTGAGCCCGCGCGACTGGCCCGGCACCAGCGCCGGTGTTCCGCTCTGCGCTTCGATCCCGAAGCCGTAGGTCACGTCCCAGCGTCGCGCCTCGGTCAGCTGGACCAGCACGTTCTTCGCTGGTGTGGCGCCATCCGGGTTCTGAACCGCGACATCGACCTCGTTAAACTCTGCCAGGTTGTATAGGTTGCGCTGCGTCTGCAGCAGCGCCGCCTGATCGAGCGGCGCGCCGGCATGGACCGTCATCTCATGCTGCACGACCGAGAGACGGATGTGCGCGTTGCCGGAGAGAAGCACATCGGCGATGCGAACCTGCTGACCTTCCACGACCGCCAGCGTGACATCGGTGCGGCTGGCATCGGCTGGCGAGGGCTGCTGCGCGAGGTCAACCCGCACATGCTCGTAGCCCTCAGACAGGTAATACGCATAGAGCGCGTCGCGGTCGTTGGACAGGGTCAGGAGCGAGTACGGCTGTCCAGGTGCGGAGCTGAGAAGCGCCTTGACGGCAGCAGCACGCGTGGCATCGACACCCTCGATGGTGACGCTGCCGAAGTGGTTCTGCTGTCCTTCCTGGATGGTGTACGCGACCTGCAGCCGAGCGTGCTTGGCGTGCTGGTCCTTCAGGTCCGCGTCGCTGTCGACGACGTTCGACGTCACCTTGACGTCCTCAAAGCCGTTGGTCCGATAGAGCGCTTCGATCGAAGCAACATCGGCGCGCAGCAGCGTGGAGCTGTACTTGCCGCTGGGCTGGTAGTTGT
>JAJZFE010000383.1 GCA_021798655.1 Acidobacteriota bacterium
TGCTGCCCCGAACCCACCCCCGCCAGCAGCCCCAACGCCGCGCCCGCCATCCACCGCACCACACCTGCACCCGGCTGTCTCATGACGCACATCCTAGCAGGCCACCATGTACCCCGGGCTGAAAACTGGTAACTGGAAACCGGCAAACCGGAAACCGGAAGACAACCCTTCACCCGCAGAACCGAATCCACCGCTGCGGAGCATCGTCACAGGTGCAGGGATGGCGTTGGCGAGTCGCCTCTACAGCCGATACGCCTTCCGCACCAGCCCAACCGTCAGGTCGTGCGCCAGCTCCACGGCTTCGTCCTCATCCAGCCGGTGCTCGGCCACCATCCGGCCCAGGAACGCGCAGTCCACGCGCCGAGCCACATCATGCCGCGCCGGAATCGACAGGAACGCACGCGTGTCGTCATTGAACCCGACCGTGTTGTAGAACCCCGCCGTCTCCGTCGCCGTCTCGCGGAAGCGCATCATCCCCTCCGGCGAGTCGTGGAACCACCACGGCGGTCCCAGCCGCAGGCACGGATAGTGCCCCGCCAGCGGCGCCAGCTCGCGGCTGAACGTCGACTCATCCAGCGTGAACAGGATGAACGTGAAGTTCGGCTCGTTGCCATACTTCGACAGCAGCGGCCGCAGCGCACGCACATACTCCGTCGGCGAAGGAATATCCGCTCCCTTATCGCGTCCGAACTTCTCATACACCTTCTGGTTGTGGTTGCGGATCGACCCCGGATGCAGCTGCATCGTCAGCCCGTCCTCCACGCTCATGCCGGCCAGCTCGGTCAGCATCTGCGCCTGGAATAACTCAACATCGCCTTGGCGCATGTTGCCTTTGTAGACGCGTTCGTACAACGCCGCCGCCTCGTTGAACGGCAGGTCCGCCGTCAGCGCCGTGAGGTGTCCATGATCGGTAGCCGTCGCGCCATTGGCCTTGAAGTACGCGCGCCGGTTCCGCAGCGCCGCCAGGTAGCCCTTCCACGACGAGACATCTTCGTTCGTCAGCTCGCCCAGCCGCTTCAGGTTGTCGTGGAAGCCGATGTACTCCGCGTCCACCACCGAATCCGGCCGAAACGTCGGCAGCACGCGGCCCTTCCAGCCCGATGCCTTGATCTTCTGGTGCTGCTCCAGCGTGTCGATCGCCGTATCCGTCGTCGACAGCACCTCGATATTGAACTTCTCGAACAGCGCGCGCGGCAGAAACTCCGGCGTCTGCAGCTCGCGATCGATGATCTCGTAGTATTCGTCCGCGTTCTGCTCGCTCAGCCGATCCTTCAGCCCGAACTGGTTCTCGAACGCGTAGTCCAGCCACAGCCGCGTCGGTGTCCCGCGAAACAGGTAGTAGTGCCGCGCAAAGATCCGCCACGCCTCGCGCGGATCGGCAGCCTGCTGCGTACCATCAGGCTTCGCACCCTGTTGCGGCACCCCCAGCGACTCCAGGCTCACACCCTGCGAGTACAGCATCCGGAAGATGTAGTGGTCCGGCTGCAGCAGCAGCGCCGCCGGATTCGGAAACGGCTGGTTGTCCGCAAACCACTGCGGATCCGTATGCCCGTGCGGGCTGATGATGGGAAGGTCGCGGACAATCTCATAGAGCTTCACTGCCACCGCGCGTGCTGCACTCTCTGCCGGGAATAACCTGTTTCCGTTCAACATCAAACTTTCTCCACTTTCGTCTCAAGCCTACCGCAGAAGCCTATCAAAATTCCTGCCACGCTGTCAGACAGGTTCCACGACCCCTGCCAACACCCGGAACGTTTGTCCTCACCCGCCGAAGCTGGTCTACTGAAGTAGACGGCTGACCTTCGCCAAACGCACGCACCAACTCATCGCTCTGGAGCCCTTTATCTTGCACGACAGCCACACCGCCGCCTCCGTTCTCGCCACCGTCCCTCTCACCACCGAACAGTTCCACGCCCGCGTCCACAGCCTCACCCCCTCCATCGCCGTCTTCGACTGCGACGGTACCCTCTGGTCCGGCGACGCCGGCTCCACCTTCATGCGCTGGACCATGCAGAACGGCCTGCTCGCGCCCGCGCAGGTCGACTGGCTCAACGGCCGCTACGAAGGCTACAAGCGCGGCGAAGTCTCCGAGCTCGCCATCTGCGGCGAGATGGTCCAGGTCTACCGCGGCATCCCCATCGAGACGCTCCGCCGCGCCGCCGCCGACTTCTTCCGCCAGCACATCGAGCCCAACATCTTCCCCGAGATGCGCCAGCTCGTCGCCGACCTCCAGGCCACCGGCTGCGACATCTGGGCCGTCAGCTCCACCAACGACTGGGTCATCGAGGAAGGCGTCACGCGCTTCGGCATCCCCGCCAACCGCGTGCTCTCCGCTCGCGTCGCCGCCGTCGACGGCCTCGCCACCGAGACGCTCCTCGACGTTCCCACCGACGAAGGCAAAGTCACCGCACTCCGCGCCGCCGGCATCACCGCGCCACACGCCGTCTTCGGCAACTCCGTCCACGACGCCGCAATGCTCGCCATCGCCCGCGCCCACAACGGCGTCAGCGGCGCATTCCCCGTCAACCCCTCCGCCGACCTGCGCGCCCGCAGCGCCGCCGAAGGCTGGGCCGTCTACTTCCCTGCCTCCGTCGCACCCTAGCCCGCATTCCTAGCACGCGGTTTTTCGACCCCACGAATCCACTCTGCCACTCTCGCCGCATCAAACCGATGCGCTCATGCGTCTACACTGAGCAGAGAACATCAACGCGCAGAGAGAGACCGTGAAGCAGCCGATACGCAAACTCACCGGACAACGACCCGCAGCCGCCATCCGGCCGTTGCGACGCGTCGTGGCCGCGCTCATCCTGCGCGGCGAAGGCGCAGCCCGCGAGGTCTTCATCTGCCAGCGCCGACCCGATCAGCCCATGGGCCTCAAGTGGGAGTTTCCCGGCGGCAAGATCGAACCCGGCGAATCCCCCGAGCAGGCTCTCGCCCGCGAACTCAACGAAGAGCTCGGCATCGACGCCACCATAGGCCCACGCATCACCACCATCCGCCACAACTACCGCAACGGCGGCGTCATCGAGATCGCCTTCTTCTCTGTCCGCGAGTACCGCGGCGACATGGTCAACCACATCTTCCAGCAGATGCTCTGGACCGCCGTCCCCACCCTCCCCGACTTCGACTTCCTCGCCGCCGACCTCACCCTCATCCGCGACCTCGCCGACGGCAAGCTGATCTAA
>JAJZFE010000280.1 GCA_021798655.1 Acidobacteriota bacterium
TCTATGCGTACTCGGTGCGCAGTACAGGCGTGCTCTCGATCCTGAACAACGGAAGTCCGACGGGTGGAGCGTTGACGAATCCTGATCCGATTTCGATGGTGATCTCGACGGACGGCAAGTATCTGTTTGCGCTGGATGGGTCGACGGGGATTCTGGCGCAGTATGTTCTGGATGCGACGACGGGTCTGATCGATGCAGGGAACCAGCCAGAGACGTATCCTGCGAACTCGCCGAGTGACAATGGAGCGATTGTGCCAAAGGCGCTGGCGTTTGCGCCGAACGGCGGATTCCTTGTGGAGGCGATGGGAACGGGCGGGGCGGCGGCGTATACGTACACGTCGAGCACCGGGGCGCTGAGCCTGGTGACACCGCTGATCAGTCCGTCGAACACGAGCGTGAGCATCAACGGCGTGGCGATTGATGGCAACAACAACATCTACCTGACGGTGGGGTCGGGCAGCACGGCGGCGGGGCTGCAGATGTTCTCGTCGAACGCGTTCGGGGACTACTCCAGCAGCCCTGTGGCGACGGCGGCGACGGGCAACGGGCCGAAGAGCGTGGTGGTGGATACGACCAACAGCTATGTGTATGTGGGCAACTATGCGGATGGAACGATCTCCGGCTACAGCATCAGTTCGTCAAACGGGACGAACGCGCTGACGCCGGTTTCGGGGTCTCCGTTCGTGGGGCCGCAGGGCGTGACGGCGCTGGGGCGGGACAATACGGGCAAGTACCTGGTGGCGCTGGGATACAACGCGTCGACGGGGATTCAGCTGCTGAGCATCGGGACGGGCGGTGCGTTGACGGCAGCCGGCAGCGCGGCGAGCGGGACGCTGGGTGAGCCGGCGGCGGTGGCGATGACGCCGTAGCTGCGGTGCGGCAGTCGTCGCGGCTGGTGTGACTGCGTAGATGCCCCGCAGCGGATGGGTGCGGTTTCCCAGATGGTGTCGCGGTAGGGTAGGAGATGTGGTGAAGCGCATGAATCCGAAGTTGCGGCGCGCGGCGGCGGCGTTGTTGCTGGGCGCGGCGGCGATGCTGGGCGGGTGCAACTACTTTCAGCCGAAGACGCAGGACCACTATGTGTATGTGACGGCGCGGCAGGTGTTTCTGCGCGACCGGGTGGCGGCGGTGTCGAATCGGACGGGGACGGCGACCAATGGCGAGAAGCTGGTGGTGCTGGACCGGACGCGGCGGGCGATCAAGGTGCGGACGCCGCGCGGCGAGGTGGGATGGGTGGAAGAGAAGCTGACCGCCGACCAGAAGACCGCCGACCAGTTTGCCGCGCTGCGGGATACGTATCGGAACGAACCGGTGGTTGCGACGGCGACGGCGCGGGACGAGGTGTACCTTCATGCCGCTCCAGGGCGCGAGACGGCGCGGTTCTACCGGCTGGCGGAGGGCGATGCGCTGAGCCTGCTGGAGCGGGCGACGGTGCCGAAGGTGTCGGCGAATGCTCCGGTGCCGAGGGGCGCGGCGAAGGCCGTGATGCCGCCGACAGCGCAGACGCCACCGGCTTCGGCGACGCCGGAGGACGCCGGCAGAGATGCCGACAAGGCCGCGGCGAATGAGGCTGGCGAGCCGGTGAGTGCGCCGCTGCCTGCTCCGGTGATGGAGGACTGGTGGCTGGCGCGCAATGGCAAGGGGCAGACGGGCTGGATTCTGTCGCGGATGGTGGATGTGGCGGTGCCGGATGCGCTGGCGCGCTATGCCGAAGGGCAGCGGATTGTGGGCGCGTATGTGCTGCACACGGTGGACGACCCGGAGTCGGGGATGCTGGACAATGGCAAGCCCGTGGAGCGGATCCCGGAGTACCTGGCGCTGCTGTCGCCGTACAAGGCGGGGCTGCCGTATGACTTTGACCAGGTACGGGTGTTCATCTGGAACGTGAAGAAACACCGGTATGAGACGGCGTTCCGGGAGCACAACATTGTGGGGTATCTGCCGGCGACGATCGGGAGCATGAAGGACCCGTACGCGACCGGGGCGCTGGCGCAGCTGTCGTTGCCGAGCTTCAGCTATCGGGTGCTGGCGGCGAGTGCGGCCATTCCGGTGCCGGACCCGGTGACGGGAGTGGTGAAGCCGGAGCTGCTGATTACCAAGACGTACCGGCTGGAGGGAAACATCTGCCGACGGATTCTGCAGCCGGGAACGCCAGCGCCGGAGGAGGCGCATCCGGTGGCGGAGACGGCGAAGGAGAAGGCGGCGAAGGCGCGGAAGAAGCGGCGGTAGCGGGGGCGCTGAGAGTTCTCGGTTAAGAGTTCTCAGTTCTCAGTTTTCAGTTCCCGGTTTTCAGTTCCCGGTTCCCGGTTAAGAGTTCTCGGTTCTCAAATCTCACTTCTCAAATCTCACTTCTCGAATCTCACTTCTCGAATCTCACTTCTCAGTTACTGGTAGAAGCGGCGGATGGCTTCGACGACGGTTTCGGCTTCGTCGTGGCGGAGGCCGGGGTACATGGGCAGGGCTAGGACCTCGGCGGCGGCGCGTTCGGCGTGGGGGAAGTCGCCGGGTTTGTAGCCGAGGGTGGCGAGCGATGCTTGCAGGTGCAGCGGTTGGGGGTAGTAGATCTCGGTGCCGATGCCGAGGGCGGTGAGGTGTTCGCGGAGGGCGTCGCGGCGGGGGGCGCGGATGACGTACTGGTGGAAGACGGGCGTGGCGCGCGGGTCGGTGACGGGCGGGACGATGCCGTCGGTGGTGGAGGCGGCGGTGAGGCCGGCGGCGCGGAAGAGGGAGTCGTAGAGCGCGGCGAGTTCGCGGCGGCGGGTGTTGCCGGCGGCGACGTGGCGGAGCTTGACGGAGAGGACGGCGGCCTGGAGGGTGTCGAGGCGGGAGTTCCAGCCGACCTCGTCATGGAAGTAGCGCTTTCTCATGCCGTGGGCGCGGAGCATGGTCATGTGCTCGGCCAGGTCGGGGTCGGCGGTGGTGCAGAGGCCGGCGTCACCGAAGGCGGCGAGGTTTTTGGTGGGGTAGAAGCTGAAGGCGGCGATGTGGCCGAGCGAGCCGGCCGGATGGCCGTTCCAGAGGGCTCCGAAGGCCTGGGCGGCGTCTTCGACGAGGTGGAAGCTGTGTTGCTGCGCGAGGGCGGTGAGGGCGTCCATGTTGGCGCACTGGCCGTAGAGATGGACGGGCATGACGGCGCGGATGGGGGCTCCGGTGTGATGGGCGAGGGTGTGCGAGAC
>JAJZFE010000370.1 GCA_021798655.1 Acidobacteriota bacterium
GTGTTGATGTTCCACAGAGCGCCCTTGTCGACGTAACCGGCGGCGATGCCATCGACGACCGCCATCGCGGTGAGCATGGAGTGGTCCTGGTTGTTGTACTTGTGCATGCCGTTGCGGCCGACGAGGAAGAGGTTCCGGAAGCTGTCGGTCCAGGCGCGTAGCTGGTCGAAGCGGTCATAGGTGCCGAAGTAAGCGGGGTACGTCTTCGGCACCCGGACGACGTGCGCGTCGAGCACCTCCGCAGTGCGGAGAATGCCGATGGTCTGCAGCTCAGCCGCGGCGAAGCGCTTGAGTTCTTCGTCGGGCATGGACCAGAGCGGATCGGTGTCGTAACAGAAGTATTCGAGACCGATCCAAACCTTGGTCGGGTCGGCGAGCATGTAGGGGCTCCAGTTGTTGAAGATCTGGAGGCGGCCGATCTGTACGTCGGGCTCCTGGATGTAGATCCAGGTGTCGCGGATGAGGCTGCCGTCGGGCTCGGTGACGTCGAGCCTGTTGGCGAGGACGCCGACGGTGATGAAGTCGCGATACTGCAGCCCTTCGCTGATCTCGGTGACAGTGGCGGGCACTGCGGTGCCCCCGGCTTCGAGGGCTCGCACGAGGTCGCGCATGGGCATGGTGGAGAGGAAGTCGTCGCCGATGAAGCTGCGGCGCTCGCCGTTGTCGTTGACGGCTTCAACAGATGTGACGCGATCACCTTCGGCGCGGATGGCGACGACCTTCCACCCCATGTGAATCTGGCCGCCAAGCGCTATGACCTGCTCGGCGACGTGCTCCCATAGCTGGCCGGGTCCGAGCTTGGGATAGAGGAACCGCTCGATCAGCGAGGTATCGGTGCGCTTCTGCGCGATGTCGGCGTTGGCTCCGGCGGGCTTTGGTGCGAGGGTGAAGGCCTTCCGGACGAAGTGCTTGAGCGCGGTGGTGAGCGAGAGCCCCTTGATGCGCTGCGCGCCCCACTCGGCGGAGATCTGGTCGCAGGGCGTGCCCCATACCTTCTCGGTGTAGCTCTTGAAGAAGGTGAGGTACAGCTCACGGCCGAAGCGATTGATGAGGAAGTCTTCGAGGCTCTTCTCGTGCTGGATGGGGCGCACACGGCTCATCACGTAGCTGACGCCGATCCTGGCCATGCGGACGGGCCCGAGGTTTTCAAGCGTGTTGGCGCTGAGCTTGATGGGGTAGTCGAAGAACTTTCGCAGGTAGTAGATTCGGCTCTTGCGGGGGCGCACGAGCATGACGAGATCGGGGTTGTGGGGCGGTGGTACGGCTACAACGGCGGCCACGTTTTCATTCTGGATGCCCGCGTTCGCGTCTTTGTGCTCGTGGGAGAGTGGCCCGAGGCCGCGCAGTGGAGGCTCTTCCTGCAAATGCGCAGGCACGGCGACGACGCGCTCCTTGCCCTGATAGCTGATCTGTACGTCGGCGGTCGCGGCGTCTTCTGGCGGCATCATCTGCATCCACCACTGCATCACACGGTCGCTCTTGGAGAAGAACCTGTGGCCGCCGATGTCCATCCGGTTGCCCTTGTAGCGGATGGTGCGGGAGATGCCGCCGATCTCGTGGGAGGCTTCAAGCACGATGGGCGTCACGCCGGTGGTGCGGAGAAACTCCAGCGCCGCCGTGAGCCCTGCAGGCCCTGCTCCGATGATGATCGCCTGCTTGCCCATTCAGCCCTTGCGCCCAGGTGAATGCGCGCCTCTGTCAGCTTATCGCAAAAGTGAAAGGCCAAAGGCGCTTGCCTTCGGCCTTTCACGTTGCGGTGGTTCGCCTTCAAACAGCTTCGCGGTTTGTGACGTTGAAGGTGAGCGCACCTTTGCTGGCGTCGATCTGTACGTTGTCGCCATGCAGGATGCTGCCATCCAGGATCTTCATCGCGAGCGGGTCCTGTACGAGGCGCTGCACGGCGCGCTTGAGAGGTCGTGCGCCGTAGGCTTTGTCGTAGCCGGCTTTGAAGATCGCAGCCCGCGCGGCGTCGGTGAGCGCAAGCGTGATGCGCCGCGCGTCGAGCATCGCCTGCAGGTCCTTCAGCCGCAGATCGACGATGTGCGTGAGCTGGTCTTCGCCGAGCGGATGGAAGACGACGATGTCGTCCACGCGGTTGAGGAACTCCGGGCGGAAGTGCTTGCGCAACTCGTCGAGCACGCGGGTCCTGGCCTCTTCGAAGCCGTCTTCGCCTTCGGCCCATGCCGTGGTGAGTGAGGCCGCGCCGATGTTCGACGTGAGGATGAGCACGGTGTTCTTGAAGTCGACGGTGCGGCCCTTGGAATCTGTAAGGCGGCCGTCGTCGAGCACCTGGAGCAGGACGTTGAAGACGTCGGGGTGAGCCTTTTCGATCTCGTCGAAGAGCACCACGGCGTAGGGGCGGCGGCGAATGGCCTCGGTGAGCTGGCCACCTTCGTCGAAGCCGACGTAGCCGGGAGGCGCGCCGATCAGGCGAGCGACGGCATGTCTCTCCATGTACTCGCTCATGTCGATGCGGACCATGGCCTGCTCGTCGTCGAAGAGGAACTCGGCGAGTGCACGGGCAGTTTCGGTTTTGCCAACGCCGGTGGGCCCCAGGAAGATGAAGCTGCCGATGGGCCGCTTCGGATCCGCGAGGCCTGCGCGCGAACGGCGAATGGCGTTGGCGACGGCTACGAGTGCTTCGTCCTGTCCCACGACGCGCTCGCGCAGGCGCTGCTCCATCTGCGTCAGCTTCTGCACCTCGCCTTCGAGCATCTTGGAGACAGGGATGCCGGTCCACTTGGAGACGATCCTGGCGACGTCCTCTTCATCGACCTCTTCCTTCAACATGCGTGAGACGCCTTCGCCGGACTTTGCATCGGCGACGCTGGCGTCCTGCGTGGCAGTGAGTTCGGCGAGCTGGCGCTCTCTGGCGGGAATTTCGCCGTATTGCAGCTCCGCTGCGCGCTGCAGGTCGCCCTTGCGCGTGGCCTCCTGCATGGCAAAGCGGAGCTGTTCGAGCTGCTCCTTCAGCGTGGCGATCTCGCCGATGGCCCCGCGCTCCTTCTGCCAGCGCGCGCGCAGGGCAGAGGCCTGCTCCTGTACCTCGGCAAGCTCGCGCTCGACATCGGTGAGGCGCTCGCGGGAGTTCGTATCACTCTCGCGCTGCAGAGCGTTACGCTCGATCTCAAGGGAGATGGCGCGGCGTTCGAGGTCGTCGATCTCGACGGG
>JAJZFE010000506.1 GCA_021798655.1 Acidobacteriota bacterium
CCTGGCTATCAAACGTCCAACCCCTTTCTCTTCGAGGGGCGCGTCGTGGTCAAGACCGGCGCCACCGATTACACCGTCTACAACGGGTCGGTGACTTCCTGCCTGCTGCCGCATCCGGACTGGCAGTTGTTCGCGCACAAGATTGCGCTCAACAGCGGACAGGCCAAGGCGGCGGACTCCACCTTCAAGCTGCTCGGGATTCCGCTGCTCTTTCTGCCGTACGTCACGCATCCGGTGGATAGCCAGCAGCGGCAGTCCGGCATTCTGATCCCGGAGCTCGGCTACTCCAGCGCCAGTAAGAACACGGGCTCGAAGGGCATCACGGTGGGCGACCAGATCTATATCGTCCTGGGCCGATCTGCGGATCTCACCATCGGAACGCTCTACTACTCGCTGCGCGGCTTCTCCGAGAACGGAACCTTCCGCTACCACGGCCCTGGCGACGACTTCTTCAACGCACACTTCTCCGCGCTGCAGGACCGTGGCTTCTATGCTCCAGGCGTCAACGCGCAGGGCCAGACCGTCAACGTCTTCAACGACCAGGGCGGCGAGGACATCACCGCCAGCTTCCATCGCCAGATCACCCCCCATGTTCGCGGCGTCGGCGACGCCGAGTATCTCAGCTCCTACATCTACCGCGAGGCCTTCACCAACAACTTCAATCAGGCCGTCAGCACCGACATCACCTCCATCGTCTACCTGGCCGACCAGAAGAACGGCTACTCCGCCGACGCCCGCGTGGATCGCTATGAGGGCCTCAAGGTGGTGCAAACCGACTTCAGCCCCGGCGAAGAGATCAAGATCTACCACGCTCCCTCCATCGACTTCACCGGGCTTGACCACCCGATTCGCGGCACGCCGCTGTTCTGGAGCGTCAACGCCTCTGCGGCCGGGCTCAAGCGCGTGCAGCCGAACTTCGCCACGGCCGGGATCACCTGGCGCTTCGACCTCAGCCCTGAGGTCTCGCTGCCGCTGCGCTTCGAGGGCTGGCACGCGCTGGCCAGCGTCGCCGTCCGCGAGACCGCCTACACCCGCTCCCGCCAGACTCCCTACACCAACAACGCCACGCCCATCGAGCACAGCATCCCCATCAACCGCGCCGATGTCAACCTCAACGTCGATCTCCGCCCGCCCACCATCGAGCGCACCTTCACTGTGCCCGCGCGCTGGCGCCACCTCCTGGGCGATCAAGTCCGCCACACGATTGAGCCCGAGCTGACCTATCGCAACGTGCGCGGCATTAATAATTTCCTCAGCGTTCTCCGCTTCGACGACGTTGATCTCGCCAGCGATACCGACGAACTCCAGTACGGCGTCACGCAGCACCTCTACTTCCGTCCCCACACCTCGAAGCCCACCCCGCCGAAGCCCGGCTGCCCGGCAACGCCAGCGGCATCAGGCGCGAATCCCGCCGCAGCGAATCCCGCCGCCACACGCGACGTGCTCACCCCCGACGCGCAAGCCACCAGCGACGCCAACGGCATCGCCAACGTCGCGGCCACCGCTCCCGACCAGCCTCTCCGCACGCATCCGCGCAAGCCCGACCCCTGCGCACGGCCGGTGGCTCTGCCTCCGCAGCAGGAGTGGTTCAGTTGGATTCTCACCCAGAAACATTTCTTCGAGCCCACCTTCGGCGGCGCCGTCATCGATAAGCGCCGCAATATCTTCGACACCACGCTCGACTTCTCGGGCATCGCGTTTCTCACCGAGCCGCGCAGCATCTCGCCGCTCAAGTCCCGCATGCGCTTGCGCACTTCCAGCCACGCCGACATCGCGTGGGACTTCGACTACGACACCGGAGCAAAAAAGCTTCTCAGCTCGAACACCTTTCTCGATCTCCACCAGGGCCGCGTCTTCGGCGGCTTCTCCTATGCGCGGCTGAACGCCCCCGGCCGCACCTACTCCGAGGTCATCAATTACACGACCAACACCGTCACCGGCCTCACCACCTCGTCGATCTCCGACTTTTCGCAGATGCGCGTCCTGTTCGGCTATGGCCAACCCAGCCAGGCTGGCCTCTCCACGGCGGTCTCGGCGGGCATCGACCTCAACCTCGGCACCTCGCAGTACATCACCGTGCAGACCAACTACAACTGGAACTGCTGCGGCCTCGCCGTGGAGTACCGCAAGTACAACCTCGGCACCATCCGCGACGAAGGCGCCTACAGCTTCAACTTCACCCTGGCCAACATTGGGACCGCTGGCACTCTCCGCCGCGCCGAATCTCTCTTCTAAACGCAACCCGCGTGCCACATTTCACCCTGTCGAACGGGATGCCCCACCTGGTCATCGCGAACTGCGATAATCAAAGCATGGTGTTTACCCCTCGCCGTCTGGCCCCCCTTGTCCTTGCTGCCCTCCTGACCTCGCTCGGCTGCCACGCTCAAACCCCTGCCGCGACAAAGATCGAGACCGGGGCGCAGTTGTCCCCCGCGGTCGCGCATCGCGTCGAGGTGCTGCTTCGCCAGAAGGCGCAGCTCCCGCCCGGAACGACTATCAGCATAGGCCCCGCGCAGCCGTCGGACATCCCCGGTTACCACACCATCACCGTCACCATCACTGCCGACGACAAGTCCGCGCACCCCATCAACTTCCTCCTCTCCGACGACGGCAAGACCGTCGCGCAGTTCGTCAAGTACGACATCTCCGCAGATCCGCGCGCCATGGTCTCCGACGCCGGGCGGCCCTTCCGCGGCGGCCCTCCCACTGCGCCCGTCATCATCGTGAATTTCGACGACCTTGAGTGCCCCTTCTGCGCCCGCCTCCACCAGACCATCTTCCCGGCCATCACCAACCGTTACGGCGACAAGGTGCGTATCGTCTACCGTGACTTCCCGCTCGACCAGCACCCGTGGGCCATGCACGCGGCGATCGACGCCAACTGCCTCGCGGCACAGTCGCCCGAAGGCTACTGGGACCTGGTCGATTACATCCACACCCATGCCGGGGACATCGGCAAAGATCCGGCAGCCGCAAAGCCTGACGCCGCCAAATCGGACAAGCCCGAGCACACTCTCGACCGCGCTATCACGCAGCTCGACAAGCTCACCCGCGATCAGGGCACGGCGCACAAAGTGGACGGCGCTACGCTCAACGCCTGCATTGTCAAGCAGGATCCCTCCGCCATCGAAGCCTCCAAGCAACTCGCCACCTCACTGCAGGTCGAG
>JAJZFE010000057.1 GCA_021798655.1 Acidobacteriota bacterium
GTTCCTGCTGTCAAGGGCGGAGTAAAACCAGGCCAGTGGGGCGGAGCAAAAGTCGGCCGGTAGTTGACAGTCAGGTTGTTGAGTATTCAGGGGCGAAGGGCCTCTGGAGCGTAGCGGAAGAGGCCCTTCGCCCCTGAGAGGCGTCTCGGGGGGATCAGCGTTCTGAAGGCGGGTTTCGTTTACGGCGGCTTTGCTTGAGACGATAGCTGTCGCCGTTCATCTCCAGGATGTGGACGTGGTGGGTGAGGCGGTCGAGCAGGGCTCCAGTGAGGCGTTCCGAGCCGAGGATCTCGGTCCACTCCTGGAAGGGCAGATTCGAAGTGATCAGGGTTGAACCGCGTTCGTAGCGCTGGCTGACCATCTCGAAGAGCAGCTCAGCGCCGGTCTTGGACAGCGGCACGAAGCCTAGCTCATCGACGATCAGCAGTTCGTAGCTGGCGATCTGCTTCTGAAAACGGAGCAGCTTCTTGTCGTCACGGGCCTCGATCAGTTCGCTGACCAGGGCAGCGGTGGTGGTGAAGCGTACGCGGTGGCCCTGTTGGCATGCGGCCAGTCCCATGGCGAGGGCGATGTGGGTTTTGCCGGTGCCACTGTTGCCCAACAGCAGCACGTTCTCGCGGCGAGCGAGGAACTCGCAACGCGCCAGTTCCAACACCAGGGCCTTGTTCACCGAAGGCATGGCGAGGAAATCGAAGCTGTCCAGAGTCTTGACGACCGGGAACTTCGCCTGCCGGATGCGGCGATCGATGGCGCGGCGTTCGCGGTCCAGCAACTCCAGCTCGGTTATACGCAGCAGGTAGCGTTAGTAGTCGACCTGTTCGACCGCGCACTGTCGGGCGATGTGATCGTACTCGCGCAGCATGGTGGGCAGACGCAGTTCCTTCAGGTGATGTTCCAGCAGCAACTGCGGCGTGTCGGAGGTATGAGTCGCGGTGTTCGAAGCATCGTTGCTCATGCGCACCCCTCGACGAGCAGGCTCATGTAATCGGCGGCCTGGGTGGTGTGCACCTGGGCCAGCGGCAGGTGTGGGTAGTTCTCCATGTCCAGCCGCGGCGGCCTTCGCTCGATGCGGCACAGCATGAGATGGCGGACTGCATCGAAGCTGATCGTGCCCAGCTTCAAGGCATCTTCGATGGCGTGCGTTACTTCGGATAGATCGAAGGCCTCCATCAGCCGCAGAACCTGCACATACTCGCGGCTGCCGTGCTTGTTGAGCCTGGCTTCGAGCAGACGGCGCAGTTCGGAGAAGCAGTCCGGCAACTTCCAACCGGCGAGTGGAGCCGCCTGGTCCAGAGCCCGCGTCTTCTGTTCGAGCAGCGCCAGATAGTGCAGTGGATCGAAGACGACTATCTCGCGTTCATAGCTGCGCTGGTGTCGTGCGATGACCTCGCTGGCGCAGGCAATCACCACTTCATGCACGAAGCCCTTCACCAGAACCTGACGGTGCCCGTACGCGGTTGGCACCGAGTAGTCGTTGCCGCGATAGCGAACCAGCGACAGCGAAGTAACTCGCACCGTGATCTTCTCGCAGGCTTCGTACGGAGTTGCGGGCAACGGCAACATCCGAGCGCGGTCGCGTTCGAAGCGTTCGCCGATAGTCTCCGAGTGCCCGCGCAGCCGCCGCTCGCGCCGCTTGCGGCACTGCCCTTCAAGGTATGCGTTGAACTCGTTCCAGCTGTTGAAGCGTGGAATCGGAACCATGAAGTTGCGTCGTGCATAGCCGACCAGGCCCTCGACCTTGCCCTTATCGTTGCCCTTGGCTGGTCGCCCGAACTTGTCGGCGAACAGGTAGTAGCTCTGCAACTCGGAGAACGCCCGCGTCTTCTGCCGCTCTTCGCCGCCGAGTATCCGGGCCACAGCGATCTTCGTGTTGTCGTAGAGAATCCGTGTGGGAACACCGCCGAAATAGGCGAAGGCTCGCACGTGGCCTTCGAGGAACGCCTCGGTGGTCTCGGCTGGAAACGCCACGACAAAGCAATCGTCCGAATGCGGCAGGTCCATCGCCAAATAGTGCGCCTTCTGCTCTACGCCGCCGATCACCACTACAGCTTCGCCGAAGTCCGCCTGCGCTTCGCCCGGAGGATGCGTTAGCGGCACGAACATCTCCTGACCACGCAGCGTCGCCGAGCGCACGTAGTCCTTCACGATGGTGTAGCCGCCGGTGAACTGATGCTCTTCCTTCAACCGATCGAAGATGCGCTTGGCCGTGTGGCGCTGCTTCGCTGGCCTCTGCTTGTCGTCGCTCAGAATAGCGTCGATCACGCCCAGCCACGGCCCCAGCTTGGGCCGCCTGATCGGCTGCTGCCGCTGGTAGCCTGGCGGCACCGCGTACTGCAGCATCTTCCGCACCGTCTCTCGCGACATCCCAAACTCCCTGGCTACCGCTCGCTGACTCCGGCCCTCAACACGAACCGCACGACGCACACGCCCATATATCTCCACCTGGAACATCCCTCCGGTGTTCCATGAACTATGCCGTCAAGGCAATAGCTCACGAAATCAAGATCCGGCGGGTGGCCTACTTTTACTCCGCCGCAGAACGCCGCTCACGCGGCGCACTGTGGCCTAGTTTTGCACCGGCGCTCATAGCTGAACGGTCTCGACCCCGAACTCTATCTCCACCACGTCCTCCACCGCATCGCTGACCACCCCGTCAGCAAGATCAACGACCTACTGCCCTGGAACGTGTCCATCACCAGTCCTGTCGGTCACGCCTGAATAAGTGTCCACGTAATTTTATGTGGACACTTATTTATGACACCCTCACACAGTCAGCGCATCGGCAAGAACGGTACGTACCAAACGCTTACGCTGCGCCGCCGGCGTGGCCGTGCGATCACTTCGGAATCCGGAATCGGCGAACCAGGGCCTGGCGCCTGGGCTTCCGCTGGGTTGGCAGCTTCTCCGCTACGCCCCGAAGCTGCCAACCCAGCGGAAGCAGTACTCGTCTTGCTTGTGCTGATCAATGTGAGATTTCTTTCCCCGCCATTCAGTAATTGTCCTGGTCTACTTGTCTCACGCATCTTGGCACAGAGGGCTACGACATAAGCCACTCACTCAAAATCACGGCTGCGTGTGCCTAACTTCAGTTTGGCTCAGATCGTCCGCTCCCTGGAGTGGGTCCGTTTCAGTGAGACGAGGCCCCAGACTTGTTGTCAG
>JAJZFE010000100.1 GCA_021798655.1 Acidobacteriota bacterium
GCCACACCCGCCGACGCCTGCGGCACAGCGCTGTCTTGACGCGGCATGGGAGCAACCGTGCTCACACCCTGCGTGGGTCGCGCACTCTGCTGGACGACCTGTACGATCGCGACCGCCGGTTCGCCAACCTGCGAGCCACTCCGCTGCATAACGAACTGCGACGTTGTCTCCTTCTGCCCGACGTCCGTTCCGGCGTTGCTCATGCGCGGCTGCGGCGTGCCGGTAGCAGCTCCACTGGAACCCTTCTGTTCGCTGCCGTCGGAGACCTTCACCTCCGTCGAACCCGCGCGCACCCTCGTCGCCAGGTCCGACTCCGTCCGAAGGCAGACACCGAAGCTGCGTGGCGACGGAGACAGCGCTACAGCCCGCGTTCCAATCGGCGGCGAGCCTGCGGCCACACTGTCCTGCACGAATTTGGGAATCGGCCTCACGCCATCTACAAATGCAGTTCGTGCGCCAAACACGCTTCGCTACAACCCCACCTGCTAACTCGTTGAATCGGATGGCTCGATACATTCGCCGGGGCCGATGACTTCTTTCAACGGCTGCGTCTCTGGCAGTTTCTGCCCGCGCCTGCTGGGCAAACACTGCCCGGCACGCATCACACGCGGCGAAGACGACGCGCCATAAAGTAGTCGTCGATCGACCGCTGTTCACGCCGCGCCGCCTCCACGTCATACAGTGAGCGTTGCCGGCTGTGCAGTTCACTCAGCACCTCGCGCTCCTGACGTGCACTCTGGTAGCGAGCCAGTTGCTGCTCCTTCATCTCTTCCAGTTGTTCCAGCTGCGCTTCCATCTCGCGCCTCCACCGTCGCAGGTCGTCCACGTCCCGCGTGGACAGATGCATCTCGCGACCCGCCTTCAACGGAGCACCCTCGACCCGCTGCTGAACGACGCGCAACAGCTCCACATCCAGCGAACTCAGCGACGCATGGGCGCGACTCAGCTCCTGCAGTATCTGTTGCAGCGCACGCTCTTCGTGCTGCTCGCGCGCCACGCGGACGCGCAGGACAGTTGCCAATGGAAAGCAGAAGGGCATATCAGTTTGCCACCTCCAACAAGGATTGAACCGCTGATTCAAACGGAACCACTTCATACGGACTTTGGGTCAGGTACGCCAGCAGACTGGGCATCGCCTCGACCGCGCGGTCCAGCACTCCATCGCTTCCCTTTTGATACGCACCAATGCGAATCAAATCCTCCGACCGCCGATACGACGCCAGCAGCTGACGCACGGTACTCGCCTTCTGAAGGTGCCTTGCGCTAACAAGGCTCGGCATCAATCGGCTCAGGCTGTCCAGCGTTGCAATCGGTGGATAGTGGCCGCGCATCGCCAACTCGCGATCCAGGATGATGTGCCCATCCAGCAGCGACCGCACCGTATCCGCCACCGGATCCTGCTGATCGTCGCCCTCCATCAGCACCGTATAAAACGCAGTGATGCTGCCGACCGCGAAGCGTCCCGCGCGTTCGACCAGCCGCGCCAGCATGTTCAGCACGGACGGCGTGTAGCCCTTGGCCGTGGGCGGTTCTCCCGCCGCCAGCCCAATCTCCCGCTGCGCCATCGCAAACCGCGTCAGCGAATCCACCACCAGCAGCACGTTCTTTCCCTTGCCTGCAAAGTGCTCTGCAATCGCTGTCGCGGCCAGCGCCGCACGCAATCGCAGCAGCGGCGACTGGTCAGAGGTCGACACCACCACCACACAACGCCGCAGCCCCTCCTCGCCGATGATCTCCAGAAATTCACTCACCTCGCGGCCGCGTTCGCCCACCAGCGCCAGCACCGTCACGTCGGCCGCCGCTCCGCGCAGCATCATGCCCAGCAGCGTGCTCTTGCCCACACCACTGCCGCCAAAAATCCCCAGCCGTTGACCGCGGCCGCACGTCACCAGGCCATCCAGCGCACGCACGCCACAACCCAGCGCCTCCCGGATCGGCACACGCTCCAGCGGCAGAGGTGCCATGCCATCAACCCCCGCATTCGCTTCGTGCTCATAGTCGCCCTTCGCATCCAGCGGTACGCCCCGCGCGTCAATCACGCGACCCAGCAGTGCATCACCCACCCGGATCGACGGACGCAATCCCTGCGCCACCACTCCATCGCCAAGACGAATTCCCTGCGGCGGCTCCACGGCCATCGACAGAATCGTTGCACCACGAAACCCGATCACCTCGCCCGAGTAGCGTCGTCCCGTCGCGCTCACAATCTCGCACGCCTCGCCCACCGAGCAATACGGCCCGTCAGACTCGATCAGATTGCCAATCACCTGGCTCACCTTGCCACGCCAGCGCAGCGCCGCCGCGCTCTCCAGGTTGTCGAAGAACGGTTGCAGACGCCCGATGTCGCTCATCGCGTCGTCGGCCTCTGCGACAGCAGATCAAGAAAGTTCTGCTCCACCTCCTTCAGTTGCGCGTCGATGCTCAGGTCCGCGGTTCCCACCTCCGCCACCACCACGCAACCTCCTGGCGCCAGATGAGGATCGCCCGTCACCTGCGCCTCGATCCCGTGCGATAGATGCTGCAGCTGTCGCTCCCAGCTCTCCTTCTCCGGCGCCGAAACCCGCACCGTCACACTCGATCCTGCCTGCAGCTTCTCCAGCGCAATGCGAACCAGCGCCCCCACCAGCAGCGGGTCGGCCGTGGACTCGCGATGCAGTATCTTCGCCGCGATGGCCAGCGACAGCTTGATAACCTCCGCCTCCACGCCTCCGATGTAGCGCTTCCGTTCTTCGCCAAACGCTTCGATCGCGCAGCGCACCTTCTCGCGCTCTTCTGCCAGCCGCTTCTCGTACTCTCTGCGCTCCGACTCCGCGGCCTGCTGTGCCGCTTCAACGCGCGCTGTTTGCACCAGCCTCTCAACCTCTTCCGCCGAAATCCCCGGCGGCATCGGCGGCGACTCCACGCCGCTCGCGTCGCCTGCCTCGGCAATCCGCTCTTCCACCGCCGTCATCGCCACCGCAACATCGCGATAATCAAACGGGCTGATCGGCCCCCTCCACTCCGGCAGCTCCTGCGCGCTAGACGAGAAATTCATCATTGCTCTCCCCCTTCAACACCATCTTCCCTTCGGCTTCCAACGTTCGTGCCAGCGCGACAATCTCCTGTTGCGCCTTCAGCACTTCCTTGCTGCGCGTCGGTCC
>JAJZFE010000349.1 GCA_021798655.1 Acidobacteriota bacterium
AAACGGAGCGAGATTTTTCATCACCATAAGAAGGCACAGTGTGTGCACGCATTCCTTAGGCCGCGCGGCGTCAAATCGAAGAGCGGCCATCGCTACAACCCGCTCATCATCCCTCCTACCTATCTGAAGGATTTCACCCCTGCCATTTTTCAGCATCTTTGGAAGAACTGCGTAGATCTGTTGAGCACAGCGAAGAAACTGGTGTTTTTAGGGTATTCATTGCCCGTTGCGGATTTGCAAGCGCAGTTCATCTTTCGATGCGGGTTTTACAACCAAATTCATGGGAGACTTAAGAAAGATGGGACCAGATATCCCGCCACTGGACCGTCCAAAGTGATCATCGTGAATCCGGAGCAGGACGCGGCGCGCCGAATTGAAGCAGTTGCAGGCCCTGAAATTCCATGTACGTGGTTTCCGAAGCGAATACAAGAATGGCTTGATTCGCAAGATAGCTAATCGGGGCATCTCCCTATCCAGCGTAATCGGGGCCACGGCTTCCTCGAATCCATGGGCTGTGCACCAATGGGTACGTAACCCCGAAGGCAACCTGATCGTATGCGTATGACCAAGCACACGGTTGACGAGGGGCACTGGGTTCGGTTTTATAGGTTGTCGGAAGTGTGCCTTGCGATCCATGCAGCCGGTGTGAGATCGGCGACCTGCTGAATGGGCTTGTCGGCGAGTCCTGGCAGGATCTCGTTCAGGTAGTCGCGGACAGGTATCCTGAGTCGGCGGCAACTTTCAACCACGGAGAGGATCGCGGCCACACGCGGACCGGCCTGTTGGCTGCCGATGTGGATCCAATTTTTTCGGCCCAACGCTACGCCGCGCATTGAGTTTTCCGCCAGGTTGTTGCTAAGTTCCAGCTCCGGATATTCGAGGAAGCACGTCAGCTTCTTCCATAGCTTGACCGTATAGGCGCAGGCCTCACCTGCCGCACTTTTCGGCAACACGTTCTTGCTCAGTGCAAGGATCTGGGCCTGGATTTTGTCGAGCAGGGGCGGAGCCTCCTGCTGGCGCAGGACATGACGGGCAGCGTGATCCATCTTCTCGTTGCGTGCCTGGGCATCGATGGCAAACAGCTGATCCATCAGATCAACGATGCTGATCGAGGCGGCATCCAGCTTGTTGAGCTTGATCGCGTCGACAAAACCCCGCCTCGCATGGCTCCAACACGCCGCATGCACCATCTTCGGGCTGCCCACGCCTCTGTCGTAGGCCGCATATCCGTCGGTCTGTAAAATTCCCTCGAACTTGTCCAGGAAACGCGCTGGGCCTTCGCGCCCGCGGCCCATGCGAAAATCGAAGATCGTCGCGCCGCCCGGTGTGCCGTATTGCCATAAGTAGGCTTGGTGGTTCTTGCCGCGCCTGTCATGCATCTGCACATCGACCGTCGTCTCATCTGCCTGGATGTAACTTCCGGAGAGTAACTCGCGCCGCATCGCTCCCACCACCGGCGCCAGCAACTCACCTACCGTCATCACCCAGCCGCACATCGTAGCCCGGCTGATGTCGATGCCCGCGTCGCGCAGGAAGATGACGCTCTGACGATAAAGAGGATTGTGGTCGGCATATTTGCCGACGATGGTGTCGATGATGATCCGGTCCGACACCAAGCTCCTGGCGATGATCCGCGCCGGCAGCGGCGCCATCGCTACTCCTTGCTCTTCACACTTTTTGCAGGCGCGCTTCTCGCGCTTGGTCACTTCGACGAAGTACTCGGCCGGCTTCACATCCAGTACTTCGCTGACTTCGTAGCCGATCACTTTGGTTCCTGCCCCGCAGCTTCCGCATACGCACTGTTCCGGCGTGCAGGCAATCACCCGCTCCACGCGGGGAAGATCGGCGGGCAGAGTCTGGCGGCCAGGATGCTTGCACCTCTTCTTCTTTTCAGAAGTAGGTGGCAGCGCGTTGCGTTCGCTCTCGGCGACCACTTCCGTGTTGCTGACGCCAGGCTCGAACTCCAACAACTCCAGTTGCAGATTGCTTAACTTCTCGCTGCCAGGGCCGTACTTGGCGATCCGCTGCAAGCGTAGCTTCTCTTCAAGAAGCTGGATCTTCAGCCTGGCGTACTGAAGTTCGTTCGACTTTGTATCGAGTTGCTTTTCATAACCGGCAATCGTGCCGCTGACAGTTGCAAACAGAGACTCCGGAAGCTGCGCTTTCAGTTGTTCGAGAAGGTCGGAGGAGAGAAAAGAATTGTTGTCCGGCGTGGACACAGCAGCAGGTTGGGAAGCCTCACTCACGATGTCTATTTCATAACAGAACAACGGCGCGCATGCAAGCACTTTGTGCAGTGTTTATGCGGTGATTCGTAACTTATCCGATTCCGCTTCGCGCATCTTGCGATACCATACCCGGCGACTCGTTTGCTTCAGATCGATACCACCCAGCAGAAGCGTCAGATCTTCATGACTCAGCACGATTTTGTTCACCGTCCTGTCGGCTTCCGGCCAGCGAAAACGGCCCCCGTCTAACTTCTTCGAACAAACCCATAGACCGCTTCCGTCATATACCAAAAGTTTGAGCCGGTTGCGACGCGCATTTGCGAACAGGAACACGTGGCCGCTTTCTGGATCACAGCCCAGATGATCGCGCACCAGGCCGTAGAGACCGTTGAAATTCTTCCGCATGTCAGTCGCGCCGGGCGCAAGGTAGATCCGCGTCGCCGGTCCAAAGCCGAACATCGGCTACAACCTCTCCAGCACGCTCACAAGTTCCGCCAGAGTCTCAGCATCGAAGCCGCTACCAACCTCCACTTTCCGGCCGTTGGACAACAACACTCTAAGCGGGCTGTGCTGCTTCCCAGTTGCTGCCGAAGCCGACAGCGCGGCAAGTTCTACTGCTATCATCCGGCTTTCCCCAGCTATGGTGTTCTCACTCAATCGCTGCTCGCCAGACTGCTTCTTCAGATGCCGGGCCAGCGTGCTCAACGCCATTCCATGACTGCGACAAAACTCGCTTCGCCCCATCCCGCTCTTGCGGTACAAAGCAGCCAGACGCGCTATCTCTTCGCGGCCACGACGACGAACTCCAACTACAGACTCTTCTGCCATAAGAAGAGTCCATCACAGATCACACGCTATTTACAGGTGCGTTGGTCAGACGCTTACGATTAACCTTCTGGCAGGAGGGG
>JAJZFE010000196.1 GCA_021798655.1 Acidobacteriota bacterium
TCCGACGCGGAAGACCGAGTTCTCCGCGTCCAGCGTGAGCGGCAGCAGATCCACATCCTGCCGGTAGCCGTTGACGCCTGCGGGCTTCAGGCCGATGGACTTGAACTGATCTTCAACGTACTTTGCAGCCTCGTCGTACCCCGTGGTGCCGGTGCCACGGCCTTCGAGCTTGTCGTCCGCCAGCACTTGAACGTGTGACCACCACGCGTCGCCCGCAGCCGCCCAGTTCTTGTCGGCGGGCTGCTGCGCGCAGAGCGGTGAAGACACAGCTAGAAGGCAGAAAAGTGGAGCAAAGTCGCGCAGGGAAGCCATGTTGCCGATTATAGGGTCACTCGCCGAAGTGGCAAGCGTGATTCAGCCCAACGTGTTGCGGTGTCGTGACGCAACGTGATGGACTACTTCTTGCCGAAGACCTCTCCCATCCGGCGAATCTGCGCACCGACGCCGCGCAGCTTCTCTTCGAGCCGTTCGTAGCCGCGGTCCATGTGATACACGCGGTCGAGGATCGACTCGCCATCGGCGACCAGAGCGGCGAGAACGAGAGCCGCCGAGGCGCGAAGGTCGGAGCACATCACGGCGGCGGACTGCAGCTTCGCGCCGCCGCGCACGGTTGCCGTGCGACCGCTCACGCTGATGTTCGCGCCCATGCGGTTCAACTCGCTGACGTGCATGAAGCGGTTCTCGAAGATGTTTTCGGTCACGATCGAGGTGCCATCCGCCTGCGTTGCCAGGGCCATGAACTGCGCCTGCATGTCGGTCGGAAAGCCAGGGTACTCTTCGGTCGTGATGTCCACCGCGGAGAGCTTCGAGCCGGAGTGGACACGGATGTTCTCCTTGCCGACTTCGAGCTTGACGCCGCACTGGGTCAGCTTGCCGAGCAGCGACCCGAGGTGCTCCGGGTTGCAGCCGTCCACGTTGAGGTCGCCGCCGGTGATGGCGCCGGCGATGAGGAACGTACCAGCCTCGATGCGGTCGGGGTTGATGCGGTGGCGCGCGCCGCGCAGCCTGGCGACGCCGTGGATGCGCATCGTCGAAGTGCCAGCGCCTTCGATCCTCGCACCCATTGCGGTGAGCAGTGCGGCGAGGTCGGTGACCTCGGGCTCGCGGGCGCAGTTTTCAAAGACGCTCTCTCCGTCGGCGAGCACCGCGGCCATCAGCAGGTCCTCGGTGCCGGTGACGGTGATCTTGTCGAAGACGATGTGCGCGCCCTTCAGGCGGTCGGCGCGGGCTTCGAGGTAGCCGTGCTCCTGGGTGATCTTCGCGCCCATCGCTTCGAGACCTTTGATGTGCAGGTCGATGGGGCGGCCACCGATGGCGCAGCCGCCGGGCATCGCGACGCGGGCCATGCCGGTGCGCGCGACCAGCGGGCCGAGCACCAGCGAGCTGGCGCGCATGGTCTTGACGATCTCGTACTTCGCGACGGGGTCGGAGAGCACGGCGCACTGGATGCTGGTGCGATGCTGGGCGCGGCCGTAACCAAGCTCGACCTGGGCACCCATCGACTCCAGCAGCTTGCGCTCGGTCTCGATGTCGCGGACCTGCGGAATGTTTTCGAGGATGACCTCGTCCTCCGTCAGGATGGCCGCAGCCATGCACGGAAGAGCGGAGTTCTTTGCGCCGGAGACTTTGATGGTGCCGAGCAGCGGGTTGCCGCCGCGGATGACGAACTTGTCCATTGCATCAGTGTAGATGCGAGGCTGTGGATGAAAATGCGTTGGCGTGCGGAGGTATCCGTCGCGCCAACGCAGAATCAGGGTTGCGGATTCTTACAGGCCGTTGGGCTGGGCTGGCGGAGGGGCCTGCGGGTCGCCGGCGGGCGGCGGACCGTGGGGCCCACGCATCTGGTGGCGCATCTGCCTCATCTGGGCCATCTGGTCGGGCGTCAGGATGCCGGCGAGCTGATCGTGCGTGCTCTTTTCGAGGGCACGCATCTGCAGGTGGGCATCCTGCTGGGTAAGCTGGCCGTTGGAGCGGATGGCTTCCATCTGCTGGTTGCGGCTGGCGAGCACGGGTTCCAGCTTCGCAGTCTGGTCAGGCGTCAGGTTCAGCTCGCGCGACAGTCGCATCGCCTCGCGGTGAGGGTTGGGCTGGTGACGCATGGGCGGCGGCGGCTGCTGGCCGTCGGGTGCGGGCTGCTGGGCCAGCGCGACGCCGCTGGTGAGCGCCAGAACCAGGGTGGCTGCAAACAGGGTTCGGTTCATCATGTGTGCTCCTTGTGGCCAACGGCTGGGGAGGAACTCCGCGGCTTGCAAGGGATAAACACGGTGCGGGGAAAAGGTTGCTGCGGCAGCGATTCGGGCCGGCACCCGACCCCTGGTTTTACGTGTAAAGTCTTCAAAAATCAGAGTCAGCTTTATACGTTGCGGGCGTGTTCGGCGATGCGGCGGAGTTCGGGGAGGATGCTCCCTAACGCTGCGGGGGCGCTGTGGGGCTGGCCCAGCGAGAAGTAGATGTCGCGGTAGAGCGGGAAGAGCTGCTCGTAGATGGCGACGGCCCAGGGCCGAGGGGTGAAGGTCTTGAAGGGGAGGCAGAGCTTCTGCTGCGCCTCTTCGATGGTGGCAAAGACACCGGCAGCGACGAGGGCGAAGATGCCGGAGCCAAGGCTGGTGGGTGTGCCGTCGGGGACGAGGACAGGCTTGTTGAGCACGTCGGCGTAGACCTGGTTGAGAACCGCGTTGTGCTGCGGGATTCCGCCGGCGTTGATGACGCGCTCTACGGGAACGCCATGCTGGGCCATGCGATCGAGGATGATGCGAGTGTGGAAGGCAGTGCCTTCGATGGCGGCGAAGAGCTCGTCCTGTGCGGTGTGGATCAGGTTCCAGCCGAGGGTGATGCCGCCGAGTTCGGGGTTGACGAGGACGGTGCGGTCGCCGTTGTCCCAGGAGAGTCGGAGGAGGCCGGTCTGGCCGGGAGCGTAGGCTTCGAGGCCCAGCGAGAGGGTTTTGACGTCGGTGGCGGCACGCTTGGCGATGGCTTCGAAGATGTCGCCGGTGGCGGAGAGGCCGGCCTCGATGCCGGTGAAGGCGGGATGGACGCTGCCGGGGACGACGCCGCAGACGCCGGGGACGAGCTCCGTCTTCGCAGCCATGGCAATGATGCAGGTGGAGGTACCAACGACGTTGACGACATCGCCATC
>JAJZFE010000036.1 GCA_021798655.1 Acidobacteriota bacterium
CGCACTCGCCGGCTGGCGTGCCGTCCACCTCGGTCAGGGCGACCTCTCCGCTGCCGACGCCCACCGCGTGCTCGGCGCGCAGGGCCTCGTCGGTCTCTCCACGCACACCGACGCGCAGGTCATCGCTGCTGACGCCTCCTGCGCGGACTACCTCGCCATCGGCCCGGTCTTTTCGACCTCGACCAAGCTCGACGCCGAGCCGCCCGTCGGGCTTGAAGGTGTTCGCCGCGCTCGTGCTCTCACGCGCAAACCGCTGGTTGCCATCGGCGGCATCACGCGCCAGAACGCCCGCAGCGTCCTCGACGCAGGTGCGGACTCGGTCGCCGTCATCAGCGGCCTCTTCGCTCCCGGCCTCTCGCTCGCCGCCTCCGTGGAAGACTTTCTTGCACGATTACGATAGGGTTTGAGGAAGTGATTCCATCGGCTCCCACACAGGGTTCAACGGCGACTCCCGCCGCACCGCACTTCGTGCGCGGGCTTGGCCTGTTCTCGGCAACGGCCATCGTCATGGGCTCCATGATCGGCTCGGGCATCTTCATCGTTCCGGCGGACATGGCCCGCACGCTCGGCTCGCCGGCCCTGCTCATCGCCGCCTGGGGCGTCACCGCGCTGATGACCCTGATCGGCGCGCTCAGCTACGGCGAGCTCGCCGCCATGATGCCCAGCGCCGGCGGCCAGTACGTCTACCTCCGCGAATCGCTCGGCCCCATCTGGGGCTTTCTCTACGGCTGGACGCTCTTCACGGTCATCCAGACCGGCACCATCGCGGCTGTTGGCGTCGCCTTCGGCAAGTTCCTCGGCGTCTTCTTTCCTTCGGTCAGCCAGACGCACTGGCTCATCCACATCGGCAGCGGCAACGTCGGCCTCAGCACCGCAAACCTTGCGGCCATCGCCATCATCGTGCTGCTCACGTTCACCAACACGCGCGGCATCAAGACCGGCGCGGCCGTGCAGAACGTCTTCACCAGTGCGAAGGTTCTCGCGCTGCTTGCGGTCATCGCCGTCGGTCTCGTCGCGAAGAACGCCGTTGCTGTGGCCGCAAACTTCGGCGCAGGCTGGCACGCCTTCCGGGCCAGTGCGTCGCTCGCTTCGCTGCATCCTGTCCAGATCGGTTCGTTCCTCGGCCTCGGTGGAGGCAGCGCTCTCGTCGGCGGACTCACTGCCATTGCCATCGTTCAGGTCGGCTCACTCTTCAGCTCCGACGCATGGAACAACGTCACCTTCACCGCCGGCGAGATCCGCGACCCCAAACGCAACCTGCCGCTCTCTCTCGCACTCGGCACCGGAGTCGTTCTCCTCCTCTACATCGGTTGCAACTTCGTCTACCTCAGCGTGCTGCCGCTCGCGGCCATTCAGTCCGTTCCGCAGGATCGTGTCGCCACCGCCGTCATGCAGGCGGCCTTCGGGGGCATCGGCGCAAAGCTGATGGCCGCGGCCATCCTCGTCAGCACCTTCGGCTGCGTCAACGGCATGTTGCTCGCCGGCGCGCGCGTCTACTACGCCATGAGCCACGACGGCCTCTTCTTCAAGAGCACCGGCGTGCTCGACGCCAGGACCGGAGTGCCGCGCAACTCGCTGTGGATGCAGTGCGCCTGGGCCTGCCTGCTCTGTCTCAGCGGCCAGTACGGCAACCTGCTGGACTATGTGATCTTCGCCGTGCTGGTCTTCTACGTGCTCACCATCGCGGGCCTCTTCGTGCTGCGCCGCACCCGGCCGGATGCGCCCAGGCCGTACAAGGCCTTTGGCTACCCGGTTCTGCCAGCCCTCTACATTGTCATGGCCACATGGATTTGTGGTGTACTGTTGCGATACAAGCCCCAATACACGTGGCCCGGTCTGTTGCTCGTTCTGCTGGGCGTGCCGGTGTACTGGGTGTGGCAGGCAGCTGGAAAAAGCATCATCAAGCAGAAACAGGAGCAGTCATAACGGATGGCAAAACTCTTTGCGACCAAGTCCATGGAAGTGCTGATGGCCGAAGCCTCGGCTACGGGCGAACACACACTCAAGCGCTCGCTCGGGCCCATACAGCTCACGGCTCTCGGCGTCGGAGCCGTCATCGGTGCGGGCATCTTCGTGCTGGCCGGCCTTGGCGCGCACTACGCCGGCCCCGGCCTCATGCTCTCGTTCGTGCTCAGCGGTCTGGGCTGTGCGTTCGCCGGCCTCTGCTATGCGGAGTTCGCCGCGATGATCCCCCTCGCCGGCTCGGCCTACACCTACGCCTACGCCACGCTGGGCGAACTCATCGCCTGGATCATCGGCTGGGACCTCACGCTGGAGTACGCCATGGGCGCCAGCACGGTCAGCTCCGGCTGGTCCAACCACTTCATCGAGCTGATGCAGATCTTCCACATCAACTTCCCGCTGTGGCTGGCCTATGACCACTGGACCGCCCTGCGCATGGCCGTTGAAAACGTCTGCCGCCAGGTTCTCGCCGCCGACTACACGCAGCTCGCGCCCGGCTCGCAGATGTACCTCGATCAGCTCGCCACGCTGAAGGCGCATCCCACGGCCGACATGCTCGCCCGCGCGCACGTCATGCTCGGCGCGCCGGTGCTCTTCGGCCATGAGATCGGGCTCAACCTGCCCGCCTTCATCATCGCGATGCTTGTCACCAGCGTGCTCGCCATCGGCATTCAGGAGTCAGCCAAGTTCAACGCAGGCATCGTCGCCATGAAGGTCGCCGTCGTGCTCTTTGTCCTCGCACTCGGCACGCACTACATTCATCCCGCCAACTGGGGTACCAACTGGCACCAGTTCGCGCCCTTCGGCTTCGCAGGCATCGGCGCAGGCGCGGCGTACATCTTCTTCGCGTACATCGGCTTCGACGCCGTCTCCACCACCGCGCAGGAGGCCAAGAACCCGCAGCGCGATCTGCCCATCGGCATCATCGTCTCGCTGGCCGTCTGCACGCTGCTGTACATCGGCGTCGCTGCCGTGCTCACCGGCATGGTGCCGTGGCAGCAGGTCAGCATTGAAGCGCCCATCGCGCGTGCCTTCCTCGATCGCGGCCTGCCCTGGGCCAGCGACATCATCACCGCCGGCGCGCTCGCCGGCCTCACCAGCGTCATGCTCGTCATGCTCCTCGGTCAGACTCGCGTGCTCTACGCCATGGCCAATGACGGCCTG
>JAJZFE010000292.1 GCA_021798655.1 Acidobacteriota bacterium
AAGGCGCTCGACAGCATGAGCGTGGACAAGGTCGCGAGCACGGTGACGGTGGGCGCGGGCGTGACGTATGGGCAGCTTTCGCCGTGGCTCGATGCACAGGGGTACGCGCTGCACAATCTCGCGTCGCTGCCGCACATCTCAGTGATCGGCGCGTGTGCGACGGGCACGCACGGCTCCGGCCCACGCAACGGCAATCTGTCGACGGCGGTGGTGGGGCTGGAGATGGTGAAGGCCGACGGCTCGCTGGCCACACTCTCGCGCGCGAAGGACGGTGCGCGCTTTGACGGTGCTGTGGTGGACCTCGGTGCACTCGGCATCGTCACGAAGGTGACACTGCGCGTGCAGCCGACGTTCCAGATGCGGCAGGTGGTGTACGAGAACATGTCGATGGACGCGCTCGAACATAACCTCGACGCGATCTTTGCCAGCGGCTACAGCACGAGCCTGTTCACGACGTGGCAGGGCGATCGCATCGCGCAGGTGTGGATCAAAAGCCGCGTCGCGTCAGGCGATGCGCCGCCAGCGGCGACATTCCACGGAGCCACCTTGCAGCAGGAGAAGCTGCATCCGATCAAGGGCATCAACCCGATCAACTGCACCGAGCAGCAGGGCATCGCCGGGCCGTGGTACGAGCGGATGCCGCACTTCAAGATGAACTTCACGCCGTCGAGCGGGCAGGAGATTCAGTCGGAGTACTTCGTGCCGCGCGCGCACGGGTACAAGGCGATCCGCGCGGTGGAGGAGCTGCGCGACCAGATTACGCCGCACCTGCTCATCACCGAGCTGCGGACGATCGCGGCGGACGACCTTTGGCTGAGCGAGGCGCACGGGCGCGATTCGATGGCTATCCACTTTACGTGGAAGCCGGAGGCCGATGCGGTGAACGCGGTGCTGCCGCTGATCGAAGCGAAGCTCGCACAGTTTGACCCGCGACCGCACTGGGCAAAGGTATTTACGATGGCGCCGGCGAAGGTGCAGGCACAGTATCCGCAGCTGCCCGCCTTTCGCGCGCTGCTGCACGAGTACGATCCGCAGGGCAAGTTCCGCAACGCATTTGTTGACCGCTACGTCTTCAGCGCATAGCGACAGCCAGCAAAGAGCAGCCAGCAAAAGAAACAGTCTCCACTTCGTTACGAGGTGGAGACTGTTCTGTTTGTGGCTTGCTATACCGGCTGTTGCAGCACGGCTTACCGGTTGAAGTTCACTTCCTCTTCCTCCTCCACGCCGTAGCGGCGGAGCAGGTTGGGCAGGTTCTGGCTGAAGGCGGCGCGCGGCATCACCACGTCGCAGCCGGCCTCGACGGCCTTGGCCTTCAGGTCGCCCTGCAGGTGCGAGAGGAAGCCCACGATGGACGCGGTCTTTTTCAGCTTGGTCTTCAGCTTCGGAATCAGCGTCATCGGCTTGGCGTTGGCGTTGTTCAGGTCGAAGACGATGAGCGCGGGCTTGTTCTCTTCGCCGTCGGTGAGCTCTGCGAGCGCCTCCTTCTCGTTCTTGATGAAGGCCACCTTCACACCGAGCTTCTTCGCGGTCTCCTGGATCTTAGCCTGGAAGAACAGCTCTTCGATGAAGAAGTAGATGTGCGTCTGCGCGCCTTCGGGGATCGGCACCGGGCGCGGCATCGAGTGGTCGATGGGCTGCGAGTCGCCGTGATGGCGGTGGCCGCCGCGACGGCCCTGGCTGCCGTGCAGCTGGATCGTCGAAGGCGGTGCGTTGTTGAAGTCCGCCGAGGCTTCGCGATAGCTGTGGTCCATGGGTCCCACGAAGCCGCGCTCCTTGGACTGGCCGCCCTTGTTCTTGCGCTTGAAGCCGTTGATCTGGTTGCCGAAGTTGTCGGGCACCGAGCTTTGCCGCTGGCTGTAGCCGCCGCCGTTGTTGCTGTCGGCGCGGAAGTCGTTGCCGGGGTTCTCGCTGCGTCCGCCGCCGCCGCCGGGCCGACGCTCGCGGTCGCGGAACTTCTTCTTCCAGCGCTTGCCGCCCTGGGCCTGGCCGTTCTGCTGGCCGTTTTGTTGATTACTCTGTGTGTGGCTCTGCGGCGCGGAACCGTTCTGGCCGCCCTGCGTCTGCCTGCGTGGCTCACGGGGTTCGCGTGGCTCGCGGGGTTCGCGCGCGGTGGGCTGCCCTGCGGCCGCCAGAGCAAGGCTTTCGCCCTCCATCACCATCGGCGCGACACCGGGGGTGCCGTCGCCTTCGCCTGCGACCTTGTTCTTGCGCTTGCGCCGCCGCCGCCGACTGCTCTTGCTCTGGCCGGTGCCGGGCGCTGGCTGTCCTTCGCCGTCGCCGGAGTCGAAGTCTGCGCTGTTGTTGTAGTCCCCGTCGCCGTAACCGGCTCCGTCAAAATCCTCGTTCGCGTTGTACGACGAGGTCTCTACCGCATTCTGCTCTGACATGGTGCTGTGGTTTCCCCTTGCAATTGGGCGCTTGAGCCGGTGTTGCCGCAGAGCAGCGACCGCGGTGCGACGCTGTGCGTCTGCGAACGGTCTCTCCTTCGAAGCGATCCAGTCAATTGCACTCTCAAGCGTTGACTCAAAGTGGTGTGTACATCGGTGGTCGGCGCGGCCTGTTGCCTGTTACCTGTTGCGTACTTCCGCTGCCGACATTCGTAAGAACTCTCCGGCGAGCCTTCCGGCGGTGGAGTTCATTTCAGTTCCGGACCCGTCCGCCGCACCCCGCGCACGGCCTGCTTACGTGCCTTGTTCGTACCTCATCCGCGGGCTGGCGGTTCGTGCTGTCTGCGCCCCGCGAACGATCTTGTTGGCCTGCCCGTGTTGCCCGACGTTTGCTGAGACAGACCGTGCTGTACCGGACGGGCCGGTGCGGCGGAGGGTGTCATCTATCGACCTGCGGTCATGATCGTCTCGTCAAGTAAGTCATCGGCAGCGGAGAATCATTGCCTTGCGTCCGCCACAGCCCCAAGGCTCTGCTTGCGGCACCGGATGCAAGAGGTTGTTGCGGGGCCCCCGCAGCGGCTCATCTCGCCGGACGACTCACGGCCTGAAGCGATGCTGCTGGCTACCGAACACCCTGATAGTACGCCCGGCGTTGTGGAAGTGCAAGCAAACTCTTGCAGCGTCTTCCCGCTGATTCCTGTGTGATCCGGTAAGAAAGAGGCCCCAGATGAG
>JAJZFE010000427.1:0-516 GCA_021798655.1 Acidobacteriota bacterium
CTGAAGACGGGCGACACGGCGGGAGCGAGGGTGCAGTTTCAGGATGCGCTGAGCTACGATCCGCAGTACGACGACGCGCACGCGGGGTTGGCGAGGGTGTATGACGCGGAGGGCCGCAGTGCCGATGCGGCGACGGAGCGGGCGAAGATCGCGAAGAAGCCTTAGATCGCGATGCAGTTGTAGCTCGCGAAGCGGTCGCAGGGGTTGCGGCGTGGTGTGAAATGCTATGACAGGTGGGGAGTCTGTGATGCGAGTGATCGTATACATGGCTATGACAGCGTCGCTATAATCCGGGTCGATGGCCGAGGGGATGCGAGGTTTGATCGGGGGCGCGAGGAAGCGGCGTGGGCTGCTGCTGGCGGTGGTGTGGGGTAGTGTGGGTTTGCTGGCGTGGTCGAGCTTTTCGATGCTGCGGATTGCGCGGGCGGCAGAGCAGACGGAGACTCAGCAGCAGACGGCGCAGGAGGCGGCGCGCAAGGCCTATGCCGACAAGGTGCGTGCGACGTACAAGTACAT
>JAJZFE010000427.1:526-13192 GCA_021798655.1 Acidobacteriota bacterium
CATCTCGGCGGGCGCGGCGGAGGCGGTGTATGGCGAGGGCAAGCTGTCGCTGCCGGGGAACGCGTCGATCGAGGGGAACGATTTTATTCAGCCGAGCGCGTTTCCGACGGCGGAGTACTGCGGACACTGTCATCGCGAGGCGTATGCGGAGTGGCGGCAGGCGCTGCACTCGAACTCGTTTCGGACGCCGTTCTATCAGACGAGCGTGAACCTGTTGCGCGACGAGAAGGGTATTGCGTTTACGCGGCACTGCGATAGCTGCCACAACCCGATCGGCGTGGTGTCGGGTGCGCTGGACGCCCATGCGACGGTGGACCGCAGCTTCGATGCCGACGGGCTGACGTGCATGACGTGCCACTCTATACAACAGGTGGACAGCAAGCTGGGCAACGGCAGCTACACGATGGCGGTGCCGGCGGTGATGGTGGATGAGAATGGCAAGCGCATGCCGGGCATGGTGCCGGACGCGGAGATTCTCGCGCACCTGGACCGGCACTCGAAGGCGGTGATGCAGAAGATCTATCAATCGCCGGAGTTCTGCTCGGCGTGCCACAAGGCGAACCTGCCGGTGATGCTGAACGACTACAAGTGGATTCGGGCGTTCAGTGCGTATGACGAGTGGCAGGGGTCGAAGTACTCGAAGCAGAACCCGCTGGTGTTTTACACGGCGGACTTCACGACGTGCCAGGGCTGCCATATGAAGCGCGAGGCGATCAGCCTGCCGGATCCGGGAGCGAAGAAGGGGATGCTGGCGTCGCACCGCTGGCTGGCGGGGAACACGGCGGTGCCGTTTTATTACGGCTTCAACGAACAGTTGAAACGGACGGAGGAGTTTCTGCAGTCAGGGAACTATCTGAACGTGGATGTGTTCGGGCTGAAGGTGGCGGGTTCGGATGCGCTGATCGCGCCGCTGGGGTCGGTGGCGTTTACGGTGCCGCCGCAGCGGACGCTGGAGACGTATGTGGTGGTGCAGAGCAAGTTCATTGGACACTGCGGACGCTGGAGACGTATGTGGTGGTGCAGAGCAAGTTCATTGGACACTCGCTGATCCCGGAGGTGCGCGACCTGTACGAGGCGTGGGTGTCGTTCAAGGTGACGGACGCGGCGGGCAGGACGGTGTACGAGAGCGGGTATCTGCGCCCGGACGGCACGCTCGATCCTGGCGCGCACAGCTTTACGAACCGGCCGGTGAACGCGGCGGGCGGGTTTGTGGACAACCACAAGGTGTGGACGATCCATGCGGTGGCGTATGACAACACGATCCAGTCAGGACGGTCGGCGCTGGTGCGGTATCGGTTCGATGTGCCGGAGGGAGTGCGCTGGCCGATTACGGTGAAGGCGGCGGTGGAGTATCGGCACTTGCGGCAGACGTACCTGAACAATGTGCTGGGGCCGCAGCATCCGGCGTATCCGGTGGTGGAGATCGCGTCGCGGTCGCGGACGATCAGCCTGGGCGAGAATCCTGTGACGCCACCGACGCCGAACGACAACGCGGATTGGATGCGGTGGAACAACCTGGGCATCGGTTTGCTGGACGAGCTGCAATATGCGGACGCGATGCGCGCGTTCGAGCAGGTGGTGAAGCTGCGGCCGGAGTACAAGGACGGGTACATCAACGAGGCGCTGAACGACATTGAGTGGGAGAAGTATAAGGAGGCGCGCGCACCGCTGGAGAAGGCGCTGGCGCTGGCTCCGAAGGATGCACGCGCGCTGTACTACATGGCGCTGGTGGAGCGACGCAGCGGCCACCCGGCAGCGGAGATTGCAGACCTGCAGGAGGTGGTGCGGCAGTATCCGCAGGCGCGCGATGCGTTGCGCGAGCTGGGCATCAGCTACTATCAGGGGCACCGGCCGGAGGATGCCGTGGCGACGTTCAAGCAGCTGCAGGCGGTGGACCCGGATGACTTGGCGGCGCATTACAACCTGGCGATTCTGTATCGCAGGCTGGGAATGAAGGCGGAGGCGAAGAAGGAGTCGGCGCAGTATGCGATGAAGTGGATTGATCCGGCGGCGCCGACGTACTCGCTGGATTATTTGAGGAAGCATCCGGAGCTGTCGAACGAGAGCGTGCCGTGGCATGTACACGCGGAGACGGCCGGGACGACGGGGAGTGGAGTGGGAGAGCCGTGAAGAAACGCGTGGATCGCAGAGGATTTATCAAGTCGTTGAGCCGAACGGCGCTGGTGCTGCCGTTTGCGGACATTCTGGCGCTGGCTGCTCCGCCGCAGCAACAGCAGCAGACGCCGGCGAAGATAGGGCCGCAGGAGCGCAGCTATGACGCGCGCCCCGCGCCTCCGCCGACGGACGGGCCGAAGTCGCCGATAGAGGGCACGCCGCTGGGTGTGAGCTTTGTGGACGTGGCGGCGCAGGCCGGGCTGACGCAGGAGACGATCTACGGCGGCAAGCTGACAAACAAGTATCTGTTGGAGACGACGGGGTGCGGGCTCGCGTTCTACGACTACGACAACGATGGGTGGCAGGACCTGTTTCTGGTTAATGGCTGGCGGCTGGAAGGGTTTCCGTCGGGGCTGGAGCCGCGCTGTCACCTGTTCAAGAACAACCGCGACGGCACGTTTACCGATGTGACCAAAGGCTCCGGGCTGGAGCACAGGACGGGTTGGGGGCAGGCCTGTTGCGTGGGCGACTACGACAACGATGGCAACGACGATCTGTTTGTGACCTACTACGGGCAGAACGCGCTGTATCGCAACAACGGCAACGGTACGTTTACGGATGTGACGGAGAAGGCCGGCCTGTTGCAGCCGGGGCCTAAGATTCGCTGGAACACGGGATGCACGTTTGTCGACTATGACCGCGACGGGCATCTCGATCTGTTTGTCGCGAACTACGTGGACTTTGACCTGAAGACGGCGCCGACGCCGGAGGATGGCCCCTGCACGTACAAGGGAATGCTGGTGGCGTGCGGTCCGCCGGGGCTCGCCGGTGGGCGCAACATTCTGTATCACAACAACGGCAACGGCACGTTCAGCGATGTGAGCGAGAAGAGCGGCATGTGGACGGCGGTGGGGACGTATGGGTTGAGCGTCGCGGCGTCGGATCTGGACAACGATGGCTGGCCGGACATCTATGTGGCGAACGATTCGGCGCCGGCGACGCTGTACCAGAACCAGAAGGACGGCACGTTCCGCGACATTGCGATCGAGGCGGGCGCGGCGCTGTCGGCAGAGGCCAAGCCGCAGGCAGGGATGGGGGTGTCGATCGGCGACTACAACCGCGACGGCTCGATGGATGTTGTGAAGACGAACTTTGCGGGCGATACGGACTCGCTGTACACGAACCTGGGCGATGCGACGTTTGAGGATCATACGTATCCCGGCGGGCTGGGGGAGAATACGCGGCTGCTGGGCTGGGGCGTGGGGTTCTTTGACATGGACAACGATGGCTGGCCGGACATCCTGATGTCGAACGGGCATGTGTACCCGGAGGTGGATCGGTCGAAGGCTGACTTGAAGTATGCCGAGCACAAGTATCTGTATCGCAACCTGCAGAACGGACGGTTTGAGGATGTGACGATGCAGGGCGGGCCGGGGATCCTGGAGAACGCGCCGGCGCGGGGCTGCGCGTTTGGCGACTACGACAACGACGGCGACATCGATGTGGTGGTGAACTGCATCAACTCGGTGCCGCAGCTGCTGCGCTGCGACTCGACGCTGAACCGGAGCTGGATCAAGATCAAGCTGGTGGGCACGCGGTCGAACCGGTCGGGCATTGGGAGCCGCGTGATTGTGACGACGAAGACGCAGCCCGATGCAGCGAAGGCGCTGCAGCAGACCGATGAGCTGCGCAGTGGGGGCAGCTACTTCTCGCAGAACGATATGCGGCTGCACTTCGGGCTGGACCAGGCGAAGAAGGTGGATGTAGTGGAGATTCGCTGGCTGAGCGGGCAGGTGGATCGCATCAAGGACCTGGCGGTGAACCAGCTCTACGTGATTCAGGAAGGTGGAAAGATTCTGCAATCAGGGCCGTTGAAGCCGGCCACGGAGAAGGGTGCGAAGGGGAAGAGTTGATTCGCACGCGTTGAGACCAGGACGTGGTGGGAGCGGATCGATGTGGTGAGCGATCCACCGTCAGGGCGAGACGTTGATCGCCTGCAACTATTCAGGGGAGGTGTAACGTCAAACCTGTGTAGAAACAAGTTTCTGTCACAATTGAGAGACGATGCAGCTGACCGGAGGCGGGATCGCGCAGTGCGAGCCTGACGGTGGAGCGGCATCTGTGTTCAACACAGCAGGATGTACCCATTCCAACGCAAGACAAGAGAGACATGTTGCCACCCGAATCGAATGGAGCTTCGCACAGCAGTCCGATGACACAGTATGAGGAGCCGGAGCGCGGTCCGGGCCAGAGCACGACCATGAAGGTGATCATCTGGGTCGCTGTGCTGGCCGTGTTTGCGGCCGCCTATGTGTTGATTGAACGGCACCAGGGCGTGCCGGAGCAGAACGCTGGAGGACGTCGCGGCGGGATGGGCGGCGCGGTGTCGTTGACGGCGGCCAAGGCGCGGAGCGGCGACATCGGGGTCTATGTGGACGGCATCGGGACGGTGACGCCGGTGTACACGTCGAACATTGTGAACGAAGTGGCAGGGCAGGTGACGGCGGTGCGCTACACCGAGGGGCAGATGGTGTCGAAGGGCACGCCGCTGGTGGAGATTGATCCGCGTCCGTTTGAGGCGACGCTGATGCAGGCGCAGGGAACGCTGCAGCGCGATCAGAACCTGCTGGCACAGGCGCAGATGGACCTGGATCGGTATCGCGGCGCATGGGCGAAGAATGCGATTCCGAAGCAGACGCTCGATGATCAGGAGAAGATTGTGCTGCAGGATGAGGGCACGGTGAAGCTGGATCAGGGCGTGGTGCAGTTTGACCAGGTGCAGCTTTCGTTCTGCCACATTACGTCGCCGATTGCGGGCCGTGTGGGCCTGCGGCTGGTCGATCCGGGCAACGTGCTGGCGGCCAACGGCACGTCTCCGCTGGCTGTGGTGACGCAGATCACGCCGATCACTGTGGTGTTCACGGTTCCTGAAGACAGCCTGAGCCTGATTCAGCCGCAGTTGAAGGCCCACGCGAAGTTGAGTGTGGAGGCGCTGGACCGCACCAATGAGACCGAAGTGGGAACCGGCACACTGCTGACGCTGGACAACCAGATTGATACAACGACTGGCGCGGTGAAGGCGCGGGCGGTCTTTGCGAACGCGGATGGCAGCTTGTATCCGAACCAGTTTGTGAATGCGCGGCTGCTGGTGAACACGCTGCACCATGTGACGCTGGTGCCGACTTCGACGATCCAGCACAACGGGCCGCGGGCATTCGTATTTGTCATCGATGGGGGCGTGGCGCACATGCGTGATGTGCAGGAAGGTGTCACGGATGGCGACACGACATCGGTGACGGGGATCAATCCTGGCGACACGCTGGCGTTCACGGGATTTGAGAAGCTGCAGGAAGGCTCGAAGGTGTCGATCATCACCGGCAGCGGTGCGGGCAAGGGCAGCAAGGCAGGCCACGCAACCAGCGGGAGCAGCGCCCCTTGAGCCCTTCACGTCCGTTTATTCTGCGTCCGGTGGCGACGTCGCTGCTGATGGCAGCGATCATGCTGGTGGGCATTGTGTGCTACCGGCAGCTGCCGGTGTCGGCGTTGCCTGAGGTGGACTATCCGACGATCCAGGTGCTGACGTTCTACCCCGGTGCGAGTCCGGATGTGGTGGCGACGACGGTGACGGCTCCGCTGGAGCGGCAGTTCGGTCAGTTGCAGGGACTCAGCCAGATGACCTCGACCAGCTCGGGGGGCACGTCGGTGATCGTGCTGCAGTTCAACCTGACGCTGGGCATGGATGTGGCCGAGGAAGAGGTGCAGTCGGCGATCAATGCCGGAGCAAGCTTTCTGCCGGCGAACCTGCCTGCGCCGCCGATCTACAGCAAGAGCAACCCGGCGGACGCGCCGATTATGACGCTTGCGGTGACGTCGAACAATATGCCGCTGCCGCAGGTCGAGGACCTGGTGGACACACGGTTGTCGCCGAAGATCTCGCAGCTACAGGGCGTGGGCCTGGTGTCGATCAGCGGCGGGCAGAAGCCGGCGGTGCGGATCCAGGCGAACCCGCAGAAGCTCTCGTCGTTCGGGCTGAACCTGGAAGACCTGCGGACCGCGCTGAGCCTGGCCAGCGTGAATGCGGCGAAAGGAAACTTCGACGGGCCGAAGCAGGACTTTCAGATTGATGCGAACGACCAGCTGGTAACAAGTGCTGACTACAAGCAGGTCGTCGTGGCGTATCGCAACGGCGCGCCGGTGATGTTGACCGACGTGGCGAAGATCGTGAACGGCGTGGAGAACGACACGCAGGCCGCGTGGATGAACCTGACGCCTGCGGTGATTGTGAACATCCAGCGGCAGCCGGGCGGCAACACCATTACGGTGGTGAAGAGCATCAAGGCGCTGCTGCCGCAGCTGGAGTCGAACCTGCCGGCGGGCGTGCATGTGACGACGCTGACCGATCTGACGGTGCCAATCCAGGCGTCGGTGGATGACGTCGAGTTCGAACTGCTGCTCACCATCGGGCTGGTGGTGCTGGTGATCTTCCTGTTCCTGCGGAACCTGTATGCGACGATCATTCCAAGCGTGGCGGTACCGCTGTCGCTGGTGGGCACGTTTGCGGCGATGTATGCGCTGGGCTTCAGCATTGACAACCTGTCGATGATGGCGCTGACGATCTCGACGGGTTTTGTGGTGGACGACGCGATCGTGATGGTGGAGAACATCTCGCGTTACCTGGAAGAAGGCGACGCGCCAATGGAGGCTGCGCTGAAGGGCGCGGGCGAGATCGGGTTCACGATCATCTCGTTGACGGTCTCGTTGATCGCGGTGCTGATTCCGCTGCTGTTCATGGGCGACGTGGTGGGCCGGCTGTTCCGCGAGTTTGCGATCACGCTGGCAGTGACGATCGTGATCTCCGCGGTGGTCTCACTGACGCTGACGCCGATGATGGCGTCGCGGATTCTGAAGCACGATCCAAAGCAGCACGAGGGCCGCTTCTACCAGGCGTCGGAGCGCGTCTTCGTTGCGATGATCGACTTCTACGGCCGCACGCTGAAGGTGGTGCTGCGGCACCAGATGGCGACGCTGATGGTCGCGCTGGTGACGCTGATTGTCACAGTGGCACTGTATGTCGTGATCCCGAAGGGCTTCTTCCCGGTGCAGGACACGGGCGTGATTCAGGGCATATCGCAGGCCGCGCAAACGGTCGGGTCAGAGGACATGGCGAAGAAACAGCAGGAGCTGGCGCAGGCAATCTTGAAAGACCCTGCGGTCGAAAGCCTGTCTTCGTTCATCGGCGCGGACGGCGTGAATACGACGTTGAACAGCGGACGATTCTCCATCAACCTGAAGCCGTTGAATGAGCGTAGCCTCAGCGCGTCGGACGTCATCCGGCGGCTGCAGAATGAGCTGAGCAGTGTGCACGGCATCGAGCTGTACATGCAGCCAGTGCAGAACATCACGATCGACGACCGCGTGAGCCGCACCCTCTACCAGTACACGCTGGAGGATCCGGACCAGGCTGAGCTGAATCGTTGGACCGACAAGTTCGTGAAGAAGCTGGGTACGCTGCCTGAGCTGGAAGATGTGGCTACGGACCAGCAACTGGGCGGAGCGGCGGTGTACCTGACGATTGACCGTGTGACGGCGTCGCGGCTGGGCATCTCGCCAACGACGATCGACAACACGCTGTACGACGCGTTTGGGCAGCGGCAGATCAATACGATGTACACGCAGCTCAATCAGTACCACGTGATTCTTGAGGCGGATCCTGCCTTTCAGCAGACACAGAAGAGCCTGAATGATCTGTATCTGCAGGCGAACTCATCGGCGGGCGTGAGTGGTGCGGCGGCGTCTTCGTCGTCGGGCGCGGGCTCGACTTCGGCAGGCTCGAATGCTTTGACGAGTTCGGCGAAATACACGCCGTCGTCAGGTGTGTTGACGGCCCCGGCAAGTGTGATGTCGTACACGCGTGCGTCGAACCTGACGAGCAGTTCGACGCTGAGCAACGCGATCCCGCTGGGCGCGTTTGTACGCGCGCAAGCGACGACCGAGCCGCTGTCCATCACGCACCAGGGCCAGTTTCCGGCGATCACAGTGTCGTTCAACCTGGCGCCCGGAGCGGCGCTGGGTGGCGCGATCACCGCCGTGACAGAGGCGCAGAAAGAGTTGCAGATGCCGGCGAGCGTGGAGGCCGACTTTCAGGGCACCGCAGCTTCGTTCCGCAACTCACTGTCGAATATGCCGCTGCTGATTATTGCGGCGCTGGTGACGGTGTACATCGTGCTGGGCGTGCTGTACGAGAGCTTCATCCATCCGATCACGATTCTGTCGACGCTGCCTTCGGCCGGCGTGGGCGCGTTCATCTCGCTGATGCTGTTCCACCAGGACCTGAGCGTGGTGGCGATCATTGGACTGGTGTTGCTGATCGGCATTGTGAAGAAGAACGGCATCATGATGGTGGACTTTGCGCTGGAGGCCGAACGCAAGCACGGCATGAATGCGACAGATGCGATCTATCAGGCGTGCCTGCTGCGTTTCCGGCCGATCATGATGACGACGATGGCTGCGCTGCTGGGCGGCATTCCGCTGGCGTTCGGGAGCGGAATCGGGTCGGAGCTGCGGCGTCCGCTGGGCATCACGATGGTGGGCGGGCTCCTGTTCAGCCAGGTGTTGACGCTGTATACAACGCCGGTAATCTACATCTTCTTTGACAATCTTGGTGCGCGGTTTGGGCACGGCAAGAAGGCGGGGATCGACAACCAAGGGCATGAGGCGCTGCCGCCGGAGCTGGCATGAGCCTATCCACGCCGTTCATCCATCGGCCGGTCGCGACGACGCTGCTGACGGTAGCTGTTGCGATCGCGGGCGCGATTGCGTTTGCCGTGCTGCCGGTTTCGCCGCTGCCACAGGTGGACTTTCCGACAATCTCGGTGAGCGCGGGCCTGCCGGGTGCAAGCGCGGAGATCATGGCATCGTCGGTGGCCACGCCGCTGGAACGGCAACTGGGGCACATCGCCGGGGTGACGGAGATGACCTCGTCGAGCGGGCTGGGCTCGACGAACATCACGATCCAGTTCGACCTGAGTCGCAACATTGACGGCGCGGCGCGTGATGTGGAGGCGGCGATCAATGCCGCGCGCACGTACCTGCCGGCAAACCTGCCGAGCAACCCGAGCTATCGCAAGGTGAATCCCGCAGATGCGCCGATCATGATCCTTGCGCTGACGTCGGACAAATATGGTCCGGCGCATCTGTACGATGCGGGCTCGACGATCATTCAGCAGAAGCTGTCACAGATTCAGGGCGTTGGCCAGGTGAATGTCGGCGGCGGCGCGTTGCCATCGGTACGTGTGGAGGTGAACCCGAACAAGCTGGCTGGCTACGGGTTGACGATGGCAAACCTGCAGTCGATGCTGAGCGCGCAGAACTCCGATCTGGCGCGCGGGCAAATCACCGATGGCAATGTGCGCGCGGATATTCTGGACAACGACCAGATCTCTCATGCGGCGGACTACAAGCCGCTGATCGTCGGCACCAGCAACGGCACAGCGATCCGGCTGGAGGACGTGGCCGACGTGCAGGATGCGACGCAGAACCTGCGCGCGACAGCGTTCCTGAACGGCAAACGTGCTGTACCGCTGATCGTATTTCGGCAGCCGGGCGCGAACATCATTGAGACGGTGGATCGGATCAAGTCGGAGCTGCCGTCGATCAAGGCGTCGATACCACAGGGCATCGAGGTGACGATTGCGTCCGACCGCACGACGACGATCCGTGCTTCGGTGAAGGATGTGGAGAGCACGCTGGTGCTTTCAATCGTGCTCGTGATCCTGGTGGTGTTCGTCTTTCTGCGGAACGTGCAGGCGACGCTGATTCCGGCGGTCGCTGTGCCGGTGTCGCTGATTGGCACGTGCGCGGTGATGTACATGCTGGACTATAGCCTGGATAACCTCTCGTTGATGGCGCTGACGATCTCGACCGGCTTTGTGGTGGATGACGCGATCGTGGTGATGGAGAACATCACGCGGCATCTTGAAGACGGTATGGAGCCGTTTGCCGCGGCTCTGCAGGGCGCGCGCGAGATCGGGTTCACGGTGGTATCGATCAGCATCTCGCTGGTGGCGGTATTCATTCCTATCCTATTGATGGGCGGGATTGTGGGGCGGCTGTTCCGTGAGTTTGCGGTGACGCTTTCGACGGCGATCCTGGTTTCGATGGCGATCTCGCTGACGACAACGCCGATGATGTGCGCGTATGTCCTGCGGCACAAGAAGGAGCAGAAGCACGGCCGCGTTTACCAGTGGATGGAGAGTATCTTTGACTGGAACCTGGCGGGATATCGGCGCACGCTGAAGTGGGTACTGAATAATCCGGGTCTGATTCTGACCGTGCTGGCGTTGACGATTGTGCTGAACGTCGTGATTGCGGTGAAGATTCCGAAGGGATTTTTCCCGCAACAGGATACAGGGGTTCTTGCAGGGGGCATCCAGGGGCCGCAGGACGCATCGTTCGCGGTGATGAACGATGCGCTGGAACAGATTGTGACCACGATCAAGCGGAACCCAGCTGTGCAGAGCGTGGTCGGGTTTACAGGCAGCGGTAACGGTGGAGCGGTGTTTGTAACGCTGAAGCCTGTCGAGCAGCGCAAGGACGCTGCAACGATCATCGGTCAACTGCGCGGGCCGTTGAACCATTTGACCGGCGCTTCGACGTTTCTGCAGGCAGCGCAGGACCTGCGCATCGGCGCGCGCAACAGCAGCGCGATGTATCAGTACACGATTCAGGCAGACAACCTGGATGACCTGACGACGTGGGGCCCGAAGCTGCTGGCAGCGATGAAGCAGATTCCGGGCCTGCAGGATGTGAACACCGACCAGCAGGATGGCGGGCTCGACGACCGACTGACGTTTGATCGCGCGACAGCGGCGAAGCTGGGACTGACGTCGCAGTCGCTGGACCAGGGGCTGTACAGCGCGTTTGGCCAGTCAGAGGTTTCGGTGATCTACACGCAGCTGAATCAGTACTACGTGGTGCTGGAGTTTGCGCCGCAGTACTGGCAGTCACCACAGGGATTGAAGAGCGTCTACTTTCATCCGAGCGGAACAAGCAGTACGACCAACAGCGGGAATACGCCATTGCTGGCGATCGCAAAGTCGCAACAGGGAACAACGCCGCTGTCGTTGAACCACACAGGGTTGTTCCCATCGGTGACGGTGTCGTTCAACCTTGCGCCGGGGTATGCGCTGAGCGATGCGGTGCTTTCGATTACCCAGATGCAGCAACGTCTTGGGACACCGCTGACGGTGCACGGAGTGTTTGCAGGCACGGCAGCGGCGTATCAGGATTCGCTTAGCTCGGAGCCGATCCTGGTGGTGACTGCGCTGTTTGCCGTGTACATCGTGCTGGGCATGTTGTACGAGAGCCTGGTGCATCCGCTGACGATCATTTCAACGCTGCCTTCGGCGAGTGTCGGAGCGATGCTGGCGCTGCTGTTCTTCGGCGTGGATCTGAACGTGATCTCGATTATCGGGATCGTGCTGCTGATTGGTATCGTAAAGAAGAACGCGATCATGATGATCGATTTTGCGCTGCAGGCGGAGCGCGACCAGGGCCTCTCCACCGAGGACGCGATCTTTGAAGCGTGCATGTTGCGCTTCCGTCCGATCCTGATGACGACGACCGCGGCGCTGTTTGGCGCTCTGCCACTGGCGTTCGGTACGGGTACCGGTGCGGAGCTGCGGCGGCCACTGGGCATCACGATCGTCGGCGGGCTGATCGTGAGCCAGTTGCTGACGCTGTATACGACGCCGGTGGTGTACCTGACGTTCGACCGGATTCGGCTATGGGTAGAGGCGCGCCGCGCATCCGGCGGAGTGGAGACGGGCGCTCCGCACTCCGGCGGGGCTACGCCCTCGGCCATCACCTAACGCAATGGAAGTGACGACTATGACGAAGCTACGGTATCGGGCAACACTCCTTACGGCGATGACGACACTTGGCCTTGCAGGCTGCAGAGTCGGGCCGCGGTACAGCGTACCGCCGGCGACGGCGCAGGCTCCGCCGGTGGCGTACAAAGAGGCACCAGCGGGCGATGATGCCTGGAAGGTGGCGCAGCCACAGGACGCGATGCTGCGCGGTGCGTGGTGGCAGATCTACAACGATGCCGACCTGAACGCGCTGGAGGACCGCCTGAACATCGACAACCAGACACTGAAGGTGTACTTCGCGAACTATATGCAGGCGCGGACGCTGATCGCCGAAGCGCGCTCGCAGTACTATCCAACGGTTGGCGTGGGGCCGTCGGTCACGCGCTCGCAGGGCTCGGGAAACCTGGGCAGCAATACTGTTGGAGCGACAGGAAGCACGGGCGGTTCGCAAAGCACCTTCTTCTCGTTGCCGGCGACGGTGTCGTGGGCTCCGGACCTGTGGGGCAAGGTTCGCAACCAGGTGAGCAACGCGCAGTTTGCGGCGCAGGCGAGTGCGGCGGACCTGGAGAATGAACGGTTGACCGAGCAGGCGAGCCTGGCTGTGTACTACTTCCAGCTGCGCGGGCAGGACGAGCTGCTGTCGCTGTACAAGCAGACGGTGGCCGCAGACCAGCAGTCGCTG
>JAJZFE010000251.1 GCA_021798655.1 Acidobacteriota bacterium
GCACCAGCGCCGCAAGCTGCTGGAAGTTGCGGCCATTCAACATCAGGTTTGACACCTCTTTTGCAGAGATCGTGCCGCCCGATTCAGCGGACTCAGTCTGCACGGCCACCGTGTCCGCCTGCACGTCCACCTTCGTCGTCACGTTGCCCACGGCCAGTTTGATGTTCTGCCCGCGCCGCTGCCCCGGATCGAGGTGCACCTTCGACATGCTGAACTGTTCAAAGCCGTTCTGCGTCGCGTTGAGCGTGTAGTTTCCGTCCGGCAGATTCTCAACCGCATACGAACCCTGGCTCGTCGTCACCGCCGCACTCGTCTGGTGCGTCTCCTCATTCGTCACGGTGATCTTCACCCCGGACAGCGTCGCGCCGGTCGAGTCCGTAACGGTTCCCGCAATCGCACCCGCAGTGGTCGTCTGCCCGGCGATTGGCAGAACAGGAACCAGAAGCAGCAGAGCCGCAACAAGTCGGGCAACAACGGACGTGGGCGAAAGAGTCATTGGGTAAAGCCTCCAAGGTGGGACAGCACGTCGACGCCTCCAGAAAGATTCCGCGAGTGAAGTCGATTGCGAGCGCCAACCTAAGAAGAAGCTCCCGTCCGTGTCAACAGGAAAAGCGACTCGCGCGAACAACGGCACCGTCCAGCGCAACCACGTCATCCCCGATGTGCCGATCATTCCGCGCGGCGGGAAAGCGCCGCCTGCTGGTTCCCCTCACGCGCCTGTCGCAGAGCACAGCTCCGACAGTGCGAACACATCAGCCAGGTCCGCTCCAACCGATGCAGGCGGACCCGTCGCATCCAGCTTGCCGCACTCGACATCCAGCGTTGCACCGGTTACTGACTTCAACTCTTCGTTGTACGTCAAAAAGGCCACCCATACCGCGCGGCGGAACTGCTGCAGCAGTTCCCAGCCAACGGTTGCAGCTCCGATGTACGCGCCGGCTGACCGATCCGTCCTACGCCACAATCGAGCGATACAAACCGCGTTGGCCGGTGTGCGTGCAGTGCCGGGTTCTGGAGGTCAACTCTCGGGATACCGTCAGCACCTGGCCTCATCTTCCATAGCGACCGTGGCATCCAGCACGCCTGGTGTCACGACTCCGAGACTCTGTTCGGCTCGTTGTTCTGCTCGTTATTCGGCTCGCTGAGCGCTCTGCGCAAACGGGGTGCAGAACTCACGTCTGCACCCCGCCAGGCTCATGTACCTCTTGCACGCTACGGTAGCAGCGTGGTCACGTGGATGTAGTCAAAGCTCGCGGTGTAACCCGATGTATTGCCCGCAAACAAGCCGATCTTCCCGGTTGTCCCATAGCTCGCCGTCCACGTCGGTCCCTTCAGGTACGTCAGTCCATCGACGCTGCTGTACGCCGTGTACGTGTCCGGCGCGCCGCCTGTGCCAACCCGCTTGGCGATCCGAAGGTACGTGCTCGCATAGAAGTTCGGCGTGCCCACCGGTGCGAAAGCCACGCCGCCCGCTGCGAACTGGTTCAGAAACTCGATCTGTCGCGTCTCAAACACAGGCACCTCGTCCAGTCTGAGGTAGTCCGTATCCGAGCTGTAGATCAAGACACCCGCCTGGTTGTAGTTGAAGATATAGCCGTTCGGCGCGTCACTCGACGAGAGCTTCACCTCCATCAGATAGTTGCCGGCGGGCTCCGGCTCGGCCAGAATCGGAAGCTGCGACATGTTCACCGTCGACTCGGCATTCACCGACTGCACCGCATACTCCGTACCCGTCATCGTGTAGTTCGCCGACGTATGCAGAAAGCTCCACTGCGCGCTTAACGTGGTCTCGTTGAAGTCGTCGGAAGAGGCCACGATAGCCGTGCCCGGCATGTCCGGCGTGAATGGCGGAGGAACGTAGCCGTTCGCCGCGTTGGGCTGTGCCGCGGGCACCGGCTGTGGCAACGTGTAGTCCGAAGGGCCATTGCCGTTGCGTGCCTTCGGCCAGCCGTTCGGCCAGTCCAGCGCGTCCAGCATCAACTGCCGCGCCGTATAGCCCGTGATCCCCGGCAGGTACTGCTGCTTCTTCGAGACGCCCGAGTACAGGATGTAATCCTGCCCGCTCTCGTCGGTGAAGATCGCATTACTCCCTGCGCCGACAATGTCGTCGCCGTTCATCACCAGCACCGGATCGCCGCCCGGCGCGCCGACCAGCGACGACGGATCGTATGCGTTCAGGTCATTGCCCTCCGCGTCCAGGTACGGCCCAGTGATCGACGCTGAACGACCCACATGAACGTTATCGGTCGAGTACGCGCCCCCGCAGCAGCCGCCCGCCGTCACGAACTCATAAAAGTAGCCGTTCTTGTACGTGAGAAACGGATCCTGATAGTAGTTGTCCACCGCGATGCTGATCTCGGTCGTCGGGTCGGAGACCGTCCCTGCGGCGTTCAGCTTCCGCACCCCGATGCCCGCGAACGTTCCGCCGTACACAATCCAAAGCTGCCCGCTGCCGTCGGCGATTACCTCCGGGCTGAAGACCGTCCGGTTGCAGTTGCCGCCGCACGCGATCTGCTGTCCCACCACCGGCGCGCCAGAGTCGACGAACGGCCCCGCCGGGGTCGCCGCGATGCCAACTCCGATGGCCGAACCATTCGGTGCCGCCGCCACAGCGGGTGCCTCGTAGTACAGCAGGTACTGGCCGTTCACGACCTTGATCGCCGGTGTCTGCAACTCCTGCCCTGGCTTCACCCACGTTGGCAGCGCCGTGAACGCGTCACGCACATACGTCCAGTTCACCAGGTCAGGCGACGAGAAGATCGAGATCAGGTGCGTATTGAGCGCGCCACCTGCGGCCGTGTCGTTGCCGTTGAACGCGTCACCCGTGCAGTAGGCGTACCAGGTGTCCGTGCCACCGTTCTGCAACTTCACAACCGCCGGGTCCGGGCAGTTGTACACCTGCCCCGTCTTCGGGTCCTGCACGTTCAGCGGATTGGTGTAGGTCGCTCCGGTATAGGCCGTCATCGCGAGCCCCACCGCGCCCGAGGTCGAGCCCGCATAGAGTACGTCGCCGGAGTACACCGCGCTCAACGAGTTGGCTCCCACGTTGAACTGCTTGGTCCCAAGCACGGCCACGTTGCCCACTACATTGGAAACGCCCAGCACC
>JAJZFE010000160.1 GCA_021798655.1 Acidobacteriota bacterium
CCGGTTGAGCGCGGAGGAGACGGCAAAGATGCTGGCGCTGGCAGGATTCGGCGGCGTCGCGGGGGTGACGGGACGGATTGGCAGCCGGCTGGAGCTGCGCGAAGGGCTGCGGGTGGAGCGGTCGGCGCGGGAGCTGCGGCTGTGGAGAGCGGGTGTGTAGGGCAGCGGTTCCGGCAGGGATTTGCGACGGAGATGGGCAGCAGGGAACTGTGTCGTATTGAGCCACGTACTGCGGATGATGCGGCGCGAATATCGCTAAGGACCGGGCGCGGCGGCATTTTCCCTGTCGGCAGAGACGGTGCTAAGGGTAAAATCGTGGCAATAGACGCCGCAGGTGTTGGGGAGAGGTTGAGGCATGGTTGCACCTTCCCGCAGGATTGGGCGTCTAAAGAGTTGTGAGCGCTGCGGCGGTTGCCGCTGGCGGTTCGGTTGACGGGCGTCTCCGCTGAGGCGGGTGCCCGGTTGACGGCGTAGAGGAAACGAGGAAGCGGATTGAATTCGACAGTGAAACAACTCTTGATCTGGGTGCTGACCCTGGGCTGCCTGTTGCTGGGTTGGAAGTTCGTGGCCACGAACATGGCGACGAATCACAACACGCAGCTGAGCCTGACGGACATGCAGAAGGCGTCCGAGAGCGGCGCGGTGAAGTCGGTGACGATCAACGGGACCGAGGTGACGGGCAAGTACGCCGACACCAGCAAGGGCACCTTCACGACGACGATTCCGCAGAACGATCCGGACCTCTACAAGGATATGAAGGACCACGGCGTCGATGTGACGATCAAGGACCAGCAGGGCAGCGTGTGGATGAACGCGATCTTCCAGTTCCTGCCGTTCGTGGTGCTGTTCGGGTTCATTCTGTTCATGATGCGGCAGATGCAGAGTGGCGGCAACAAGGCGATGAGCTTTGGCAAAAACCGCGCGCGGCTGCTCTCGATGCAGCAGAAGAAGATCACCTTCAAGGACGTCGCCGGCGTGGACGAGGCGAAGGAAGAGCTGAAGGAGATCATCGAGTTCCTGCGCGAGGCGCAGAAGTTCCAGAAGCTTGGCGGCCGGATTCCGAAGGGTGTGCTGATGGTGGGGCCTCCGGGCACCGGCAAAACGCTGCTGGCGCGCGCGGTGGCGGGCGAGGCGAACGTTCCGTTCTTCTCGATCTCCGGCTCTGATTTTGTGGAGATGTTCGTGGGCGTGGGCGCGAGCCGCGTGCGCGACCTGTTCGAGCAGGGCAAGAAAAATGCACCGTGCATCATCTTCATCGACGAGATCGACGCGGTCGGTCGCCATCGCGGTGCCGGCCTGGGCGGCGGACACGATGAGCGCGAGCAGACCCTCAACCAGCTGCTGGTGGAGATGGACGGCTTCGAGTCCAATGACGGCGTGATCCTGATCGCCGCGACGAACCGGCCCGATGTGCTGGACCCGGCGCTGCTGCGTCCGGGCCGCTTTGACCGCCGTGTGGTGGTTGATCGTCCGGACATCCGCGGACGCGAGGAAGTGCTGAAGGTGCACTCCAAGAAGGTGCCGATGTCCGAGGACGTGAACCTGAACGTGCTGGCGCGCGGGACACCGGGCTTCAGCGGCGCGGACCTCGCAAACATGGTGAACGAGGCGGCGTTGACAGCGGCTCGCTTCAACCGCAAGGCCGTGCACATGTACGACTTTGAGGTAGCCAAGGACAAGGTGCTGATGGGCGCTGAGCGCAAGAGCATGATGCGCAGCCCGGAAGAGCTGAAGATCACTGCATACCACGAGGCTGGTCATACGCTGGTTTCGGCGCTGCGCGACCACTCGGACCCGCTGCACAAGGTGACGATTATTCCGCGCGGCATGGCGCTGGGCGTGACGGTGTATCTGCCGGAAGAAGACCAGCACACGGTGACGAAGGAGTACCTTGAGACGCGTCTCTCGATGATGATGGGAGGGCGTTGCGCGGAGGAGATCTTCCTGCAGAAGATGACCACCGGCGCGGGCAACGACATCGAACGCTCCACCGAACTGGCGCGCCGCATGGTGTGTGAGTATGGCATGAGCTCGCTCGGCCCGATGACCTTCGGCAAGAAGGAGCAGGAGGTGTTTCTGGGGCGGGACATCGGCCAGTCGCGCGACTTCTCGGATGACACAGCCAAGCAGATCGATGCGGAGATTCGGAGGTTTGTGGACGAAGCGTACAAGTCGGCCTATGAGCTGCTGGACAACAACCACGACATCATGCACCGCATGGCAACGGCCCTGCTGGAGCGTGAGACGCTGGATGCGGCGGAGATCAAGCTGATCATCGCCGGGCATGACCTGCCGCCGATGAAGTCGGCGCTGGCCTCGGCCGATGGCGATGGCGACGGTGTGCAGAAGGTGCTGAAGCCGGATACAGGTCGCAAGACCGGGTTTGGCGAAGGCCACGTGCAGGCATAGATCAGTCTGAACAGAAACAGAGGCGGCCTTCGGGTCGCCTCTTTATCTTGGCCGGAGACTGTTTCGTCTTCTGTATGCTGAGGGCTTGAATATGACAGATGGAGGAATCACTATGCTGAACCGGCCGTCATGGTTGTTGCGCTTGGAAGAGGTCTGCTTGTTAGCCGCTTCAGTGTGCTTATACGCCCACCTGCATTACAGCTGGATTTTGTTTGCGTTGCTGTTTCTGACGCCCGATCTTTCGATGCTTGGCTTTTTGGCGAACGCGCGGCTGGGTTCAGCCGTCTATAACTTTGGGCACTGGCTGCTGATGCCGCTGGCGCTCTTCGCGGTAGGGTACGAATCTGGAAAGGGTCTCCTAATGGCGGCTGCGATCATCTGGTTCAGTCATGTCTCATTTGACCGTGCCCTGGGCTATGGGTTGAAGTATCCAACGTTCTTCAAGGACACGCACCTGCACCGGATCAAATAGTCAGGTGGTGGATCGGCGAGTGTTTGCACCTCGCCACAGCCGCTTGAGCCGGACGGCGACCCAGCGCAGGCTGAGCAGGAGGATGACGATGCCGACCGTGGCGACGGCTCCACCGAGGTAGGGGTGGTGCGTCGCGAGCCACGTCAGTGAGATGGCAGCGACGTCTTCGCTGGCGGAGAGTGCGATGTTGGAGACCGGCTCCGGACTGGGGGTGACGAGGGCACGCGCGGCGGTTTTGGAGGTGTGTGCGAGCGCTGCGATGCCGGCTCCGAGAGCGGCGGCGAGAAGGCGCATCTCCGGCGACAGCTGGTCGGCGGCGCGGTAGGCCAGCAGCGCGGCAACAGGGATGCGGATGAAGGTGTGCGCGGCGTTCCAGAGCAGGTCGAAGGCTGGGATCTTGTCGGCGAAGATCTCGACGGCGAAGAGAACGCTGGCGACGAAGATGACCCAGGGGTTGGCAACGGCGTCGAGCCCCGGCGGCAGAGCGACCCAGTGGAAGTGCGCGAGCAGGCCGAGCGTGGCGACGGTGGCGTAGACGTTGAGGCCAGCGGCGAAGCTGGCGGCGATGATGAGCGCGGCAATGGAGGCGGGGGTGAAGGTCATGGCGGTGGTCCTTGGGACGCGCTGGGGTCGCCCGAGAGAATGGTAGCTGAAGTGGGGAGCCGACTGTTGTGCGTCGACTCGAAGATTCTCAGGCCGTTGCGGTAGGCTAACCAGATGAGGAAGACGTGCGGTACGGGTTGCGGATGGTTGTGTGCGGGGCTGATGGTGTGCGGGTTCGGGGCGGTGTTACCGGCGCAGACGGCGACACCGAACGCACAGAAGTTGACGACGACGCCGGGCCGGGTGCGTCCGCCGGATGTGCTGAAGCCGCCGACGGCCGACGACCTGTTGCGTGGCGCGTATGGGCCGTATCGCGCGAACAACGACCTGCTGTTCTATCACCTGAAGCTGCGCGTCGATCCCGAGACGAAGACAATTGCGGGTACGAACCTGGTGCGCTTCCGCATGTTGCAGGACGGGCAGAAGATCCAGCTCGAACTGACGCCGGAGTTGACGCTGGACAGCATCACGTACGAAGGCAAGCCGCTCACATACACGCGACAGGAGCGGTCGCTATTCATCGCGTTTCCTGCGGTGTTGCCGAAGGGCAAGGTGGCGGAGATGACGGTGGCGTACCACGGGCATCCGGTGACGCAGGGGAGGTTCGGATGCTTCTCGTTCGACAAGGACAAAGAGGGCAAGCCGTGGATTACGACAGCGTGCGAGGGCGAGGGCCCCAGCGTGTGGTGGCCGAACAAGGACCAGTGGCGGGATGAACCACAGGACGGGATGGCGATTGACGTCGCGGTGCCGGACGGGCTGATGGACGTTTCGAACGGGCGATCCGAGGGCAGCACTTCGCTGGGCGACGGCTACACGGAGTGGCACTGGCGAGTTCACTATCCGATCAACAACTACGATGTGGCGCTGAACATCGGCGAGTATCAGCACTTTGACGGGCTGCATGTGAACAAGGAGACGGGCGCAAAGACCACGCTGGATTACTACGCTCTTCCTGAAGACCTGGACAAGGCGAAGACGCAGTTTGCGCAGGTGCCGGAGATGCTCGATGCGTTTGAGCACTACTTCGGCGAGTACCCGTTCGACGAAGACGGATACAAGCTGATCGAGGTGCCGTATGCGGGTATGGAGCACCAGACGGCGGTGGCGTACGGCAACCACTTTGAGAACGGCTACTATGGCCGCGACTGGACGGGCGTGGGCATCAGCCCGAAGTTCGACTTCATCATCATCCACGAGAGCGGGCATGAGTGGTTTGGCAATGCGGTGACGGCGAAGGATCCCTCGGACATGTGGATTCACGAGGGATGGACGACCTACATGGAGACGCTGTATGTCGAGTATCGCTGGGGCAAGGCCGATGCAATCAGGTATGTAAACGGGCTGAAGCCGAAGGTTGGCAATGAGCGCCCGATCATCACGCCGCGCTTTACCAATGCCGAGCCCTCGCAGGATCAGTACTTCAAGGGCGCGCTGATGCTGAATACGCTGCGCAGCGTGATTGGCGATGATGCGAAGTGGTTCGCGGACATCCGCGACTTCTACCAGCAGTTCAAGTATCAGACGATCATGACGGAGGACGTAGTGGCGTGGTGGAACGCGCGCACGGGGATGAACCTGACGCCGTTTTTTGACCAGTACCTGCGACACAAAGACCTGCCGACGTTGCAGTTGAAGTTTGGCAACGGAAGTGTTCAGTATCGCTGGAAGGCCGATGAACAGGGCTTTGCCATGCCTGTCGAAGTCGGCGACCCGCAGCACTGGACAAAGGTGACGCCGATGACGACGGAGTGGAAGTCGCTGCCGTGGACGGGCACCGAGGACAGCTTCAGGGTAGCCACGGACTACTACTACGTGAACGTGGACCGCACCACGGTGCAGCCATGATGCGGCGCATGACGGCTGCGTTGGCACTGTGCGTGCTCGGCCTTGGCGTGGGTGGCTGCGACTATCACGCGGTGGGTGCGGCCACGCATATCCCGGCAGACGTGCGGACGCTGGCGGTGCCGATCTTTCAGTCGCGCGTGCTGGCGTTCAACACCGAGACGGTGTTCACCGAAGCGGTGGTTCGCGAGCTGAATACTCGGACGCGCTATCGCGTGTTGCCGCAGGGCCAAGAGAGTGCCGATGCGACGTTGAAGGGTGTGATCGTGTCGCAGACGGTGACGCCGCTGACCTATGACCCGAACAGCGGGCAGACATCGAGCTACCTGGTGAGCATCACGGCGCGCGTGGAACTGGTGGCGCACGATGGCACGGTGCTGTACAGCAACGACGCGATCGCGTGGCACGAACAATATCAATCGACGCAAGATCTGTCGGGATTTGTGGAAGAGGATGGCGCGGCGATGCACCGCGTGGCGCGCGAGTTTGCGCAGGCGCTGGTGAGCGACATGCTGGAGAGCTTCCAATGAGTGCGGCCGAGGCGAAAGAGTTGAAGAGCTTTGCGGCAGCGCAGCGATTTCTTGCCGAGGTGAGTGGCGATGCGCGGCGGCCGGGGTATGTGCTGATCGGCGATGAGGCCTTTCTATACGAGATGTGTCGCAAGGGCGTGCTTCGCGCGCTGGTGCCGGGCGACATGCGCGAGTTCTGCCTACACGATCTCGATCTGGCAGCGACGACGATCTTCGACGCGCTGGACTTGGCGCAGACGCCTTCGTTGATGGCGCCGTTCCAGGTGCTGTTTCTGCGCAACCTGAAGACGCTGTACGGACGCGGACAGAAGAAAGACGAGTTCGCCGCGCTGGACGCATACTTTCGCAGCCCCAATCCGCAGGCGCTGCTGATCTTTGTGGCTGACCACATCGCGTTGCCGCAGGACCTGCGCCGCATAGAGATGACCGACAAGGAGCGCGTGGAAAAGATCCGCGAGACGCTCGGTGACGGTTGCGGCATCGTGGAGCTGCAACGCGTGAGTGACGACGACGCGATGAAGTGGGTGCTGCGCGAGTCGCAGGCGAAGGGTGTTGCGTTTACGCAGGACGCAGCGCGCGAGCTGGTGGATGCGCTGGGCGCGGAGATGCTGACCATTGCGAGCGAGATGGAGAAGTTGCTGCTGTACGCGGGCGCAATGCAGCGGTCGCAGGTAGAGCTGACGGATGTGGAGACGATGGTCTCGGCGGCGAAGCAGCGCAGCCTGTATGAGCTGACGGACGCGATCAGCCAGAAGGACGCGCCGCGTGCGTTGGCGCTGCTGCATGGCCTGTTGAACGCGTCGGAGGCCGGCGAAGACGCAGCGATCGGGCATGTGTTCATGCTGGCCAAGACGTATCGCCAGATGCTCGTCCTGAACGAAAAGCAGGTGAAGGACTCGCGCGCGATCTGGCAGGTACTGTGGCCCGGCTTCCGTGTGGCACCGTTCGCGGCGGATGCGTTGATTGCGCAGGCAAGACGCTATCGCGACCGCGGCGATTTGACGCGCGGACTGCGTGCGATCGCGAAGGCTGACCTGGAGCTGCGGTCGAGTCCGCCGGACAAGCGGCTGGTGCTGGAGCGGCTGGTGCTGCGACTGGCGGGGAAAGCGCGAGGTGCGGAGACGGAAGCTCTCAGTTAGTTCGAATTCAAAGGACGTCGTTTGCCGAGTACGACCGGTGACGGCGCTGATGGCAGCGTCCCGGGTGCGCTCTGTTTGGCGGAGTCCGGCATTTTGATGGTTACTCCTGACGTAGCGACGAATGCGTATGGCGAGGCGAGCTTGACGGCTATCGTGTGGTATCCCTCTGGCACTCTTGAGGGCCATGGAAACTCGAGGATGTAGCGTTTGTGGATCATCGCCAGGATCTCCCTCAACGCCTCGGCGAGTTCATTGCCCGGAGTCTGGAGGACGAGGCCGCCGGTGCCGACGCACAGGTTTACATAAGGCGACTCGCCGCCGCTATGCCCTGTGTAGACGACGGGCGTATCCGTCATGATTGCTGTGCCGTCGACGTTTTCTGAGTTGTCGACTTCGCGAATGCCGAAGATGGCAACGCCCTGTTCGGCCGCATACGCCCGCAGCAGGTTCCAGCTGTTTTCGCTGCCGTGGTCTTCTCCTTCGGAGACGATGAGCAGGATCCTGCGGCCCTGTTGCTGTGAGAGTTGCCGCACCGCGACCGATGCCGCGTCCCATAATGCAAGCGACTTGCCGCAGGCGGGGCGTTTTTTCCCGTCATGCAGCGCGGGGGAAGCAAAGTTTGACTCGATGGCAGACTTCACTGCCGCAGGCGTCGTAGGGTTGGTGGTTCCATCTCCCGCGAGTGCGCCGACCATTTTGCAATCGACGGCATAGGCGGTGAAACGGTCACTCCTCAAGTCCGCCTCTATCGTCAGGTTGCCGATCTGGCGGATGAGCGTGTCGTTGGGCCACGGTTGGTTTTCGCTCGCGTCGATCAAGACGCCAAGTGCAAGGGGCTCATTTCCCTCGACGTGCATGTGCGAAGGATGAAAGTACTGACCGGAGTCCAGACTGATGAAGACCTGACGCTTGCTCAGCCCAGGGATTGGCCGGGCGTCGAGTCGCAAAATCAGTGCAGGCACCTGCACCAGGTTCTCATAGACATGCAGTATGTACTGATCCGGGCCAACCGGTGCGGCGCTGACGCCAGGCACAGCCTGCTGGGCACACGCGATCCACGACAAAGCGAAAGCGATGTACGTCGGCATGAAACTGCGCATGACAAATAGTATGCCAGCGCCGGAACGGTACAATCACAACAAAAGATTTGGTCGGAGGTCAGGATGTCTCTCTTGCGGCTCGCGTGCGCGGCGTTGGCGATTTCGAGTGTTGGTGTGGGCGTGGCGCAGCAGGCCAACCCGATGGCGGAGTTCCTCAAGGCACACTACCAGAAGCACGAGTACCGCATCGCGATGCGCGATGGGGTGAAGCTCTACACGCAGGTGTATACGCCGATTGCCGCGCAGTTCGAGGACAAGGGGCCTTACCCGTTTCTGATGACGCGCACGCCGTATAGCTGCGGCAGCTATGACAATGACCACGTGCAGCCGCGCGTGACCGGCAACATGACGATGCTGAAGAGCGGCTACATCCTGGTGTGCCAGGACGTGCGCGGGCGCTGGGAGAGCGAAGGCAGTTGGGTGGAGATGACCCCTCCGCGCGCGGACGGGGGCATCGACGAGAGCACCGATACGTCCGACACCGTGGACTGGCTGCTGAAGAACGTGGCCGCAAACAACGGCAGCGTCGGGATACTGGGCATCAGTTATCCGGGCTTCTATACGGCGGCGAGCATCATCAACGGCAACCCGGCGATCAAAGCAGCGAGCCCGCAGGCGCCGATGATCAACCTGTTCGATGGTGACGACAGCTATCACGGTGGCGCGTTCATGCTGTCGGCGAACCACTCCTTCTACGCGCCGTTCTATCGGCCGCAGCAGAACCCGTTGAAGGTGGAGCCGCCGAACGACTTCAAGTTCTTCACGCTGAACGCGTACGACTACTACCTGAAGATGGGTACGCTGGCGCATCTCGATTCGCCGGACGGGGGAACGAATCCGCTCTATCACGATCAAACGATCCACGACACGTATGACGGCTACTGGGCCGCGCGCAACATGGAGCTGAAGCTGAAGGGCATCAAAGCCGCGGTGATGTTCGTCGGCGGATGGTTCGATGCCGAGGATCTCGCGGGGCCGGTGAAGGGTTTCCATGCAGTCGCGAAGCTGAGCCCGGAGGCTGCTGCGGACACACTCGTCGAAGGCCCCTGGGTGCATGGCGGCTGGTCGCGCGGCACAGGCGCATCGCTGGGTGATATTCAGTTCGGCTCGGAGACTTCGGTGTTCTATCAAAAGACTATCGAGGCGCCGTTCTTCGCGCACTACCTGAAGGCCGCGGCCTGGACGCCGCTGCCCAAGGCGTACACGTTTGAGACCGGCAGCGACGTGTGGAAGACGTATGATGCGTGGCCGCCGAAGCAGGCCGTGGCGAAGACGATCTACTTTCAGCCGCACGGCGGCCTGGCGTGGAGCGCGCCGACGGTGGCCTCCAGCAAGGACGAGTATGTGAGCGACCCGGCGCATCCTGTGCCGTACGTCGGCTATGTGACGGAGGCTGAGCCGCCGCAGCGTTACATGGATGACGATCAGCGTTTCGCGGCGACGCGGCCCGACGTGCTGGTGTATCAGACCGAGCCGCTGGCAGACGATGTAACGGTGGTTGGGCCGGTAAAGCCGCGGCTGCGCATCGCTTCCACGGGCAGCGACTCGGACTTCGATGTGAAGCTGATCGACGTATTTCCGGAGGACTTCGAATATCCCAATGCGGAGGCCGATCCGGGCAAGCACGTGACGGCCGCGCCGCCGGTGATGATGGGCGGCTACCAGATGCTGGTGCGCGGCGAACCGTTCCGCGCGAAGTTTCGCAACTCGCAGGCGAAGCCCGAACCGCTGGTGCCGGGCAAGCTGACCAGCGTGGACTTTTCCATGCAGGACGTGAACCACACGTTCCTGAAGGGCCATCGCATCATGGTGCAGGTGCAGAGCAGCTGGTTCCCGCTGACGGATCGCAACCCGCAGATCTTCATCGACATCGCAAAGGCGAAACCTGATGACTTTCACAAGGCGACGGAGACCGTCTTCCATCAGTCCGATGCGGCCAGCGGCATTGAGCTGCTGGTGATGCCTGCGAAGTAGCGCTGCAGCTTTGCTCAGGCGTTGCCGAACGGATCGGTGAGACTTGGGCTTTGCGGCGTGAAGAGCCGCGCGCCGTCGGCGGTGATGTGCATGTCGTCTTCGAGGCGGATGCCGAAGGGTTCGGGGTCATCGGCGAGGTAGATGCCTGGCTCGTCGGAGAAACACATGCCAGGCTGGAGCAGGCGCGTGTTGCCGCGCACAAGGTAGTACCACTCGTGCATGTCCATCCCGATGCCGTGGCCGACGCGGTGAGTGAAGTGCTTGTAGCCGGGGCCGAAGCCGGCGTCCGTGATGACCTTGCGTGCGGCGGTGTCGACGGCCTGCATCTCCACGCCGGGGCGTGCGGCGGCCAGCGCTGCGGACTGCGCGCGATGCACGACATCGAAGACGATCTTCTGCCGGTCGGTGGGTTTGCCGTAGACGAAGCTGCGTGACATGTCGGACTGGTAGCCCTGCACGTAGCAGCCATCGTCGATCAGCACGACCTGTCCTTCGCGGATGACCTGCGGCGTGGGCGAGCCGTGCGGCTGCGCGGAGAACGCCGCGACCTGGCAGGAGGCTTCGCCGCGGACGCCGCAGCGTTTGTAGCCAGCATCGATGAGTGAGGTGAACTGATCGTTCGTCATGCCGGGCGAGCAGCTCTGGTAGACGGCCTTGTAGACCGAGAGTGTGATGTCGTTGGCCAGGTGCATCAGCGCAAGCTCGGCGGGCGATTTGATGCTGCGACAGCCGGCGATGACCGGGATGGCGGAGACGGTCTCGCGCGGCGCAACGGCCTTCGCAATGCGATCGGCGAAGACGAACTGCACGCGCTCATCGAGCGCGAGCGGGAGCGCGGAGGTGGTTGCATGTTTCAGTGCGTCGGCCAGTAGCGCGTAGGGGTCGTCGTCCTCCTGCCAGGTGTAGATCTTCGTTGCGGCACCTCCCGGTAGAACGGAGAGCGCCTCGGTCATACGGCCTTCTTCAAAGGCGGGGCAGACGATGAAGGGTGCGCCGGTGGCGGGCAGCGTCCACGCAAACAGGCGTTCGGACTGCCACGCCGCGATGCCGATGAAGTAATCCATGGAGGTGCCGCCGGTGATGGTGAGCGCGGAGAGCTTGTGCTCGGCCAGGAGGGCTTGCGCGCGGTCGAGCCGCTGCTGGCGTTCAGCGGGCGAGATCGGCACGGCCTCGTGCGAGCGGTTCTTCAAGGCCATGATGGCAGGCGGCAGAGCCGGTGCCGTGGCTTGCGCGGAGGCACGCAGGGCCAGTGCGGGCGCGGCTGTGGTTGCGCTGAGAAGAAGGCGACGACGGGTAAGCATGTCGTTGATTGTAGGCGATGCTGCGAGGCTGTATCCGGCACAAGGCAGCGGCCGGAGATGAAATACTATTGTCTGGAAGGCAGGGTGACGATGGCATCGAGCACGACAGTCGAACAGTATGTGGCGCAGCAGGCAGGCGCAGAACTTGGCGCGGTCTTCGCGGCGATCAGCGCGGCGGCGGTCTCGATCGCGCGCAGCATCCGGCTCGCCGGTCTCAGCGACATCTACGGTGCGTATGGCGCGGTAAACGTGCAGGGCGAACAGCAGCAGAAGCTCGACGTGTTTGCGAATGACGAGCTGATCGCGCTGCTGGGCAAGGTGCCGAGCGTTGCCGCCATCGTGAGCGAAGAGGATGAAGCGCCGGTGGTGTTTGACCGTGCGGGTGCGGAGTTCGCGGTCATCTTCGATCCGCTCGATGGCTCGTCGAACATTGATGTCAATGTGAATGTGGGAACGATCTTCAGCATCGTGACGGTGAGCGGCGAGGTGGTCGCGTCGGTGCTCAAGCCGGGCACGCAGCAGGTCGCGGCGGGCTATGTGGTGTACGGGCCGTCGTGCGTATTTGTGCTTACGTTGGGCAACGGAGTTGCGGCGTTTACGCTGGATGACGCCGGGAAGTTTGTGTTGACTTCGGACCAGATGCAGATGCCCTCGCAGGGGCCCTATTACTCAGCGAACGAGGCGAACGCCGCGAGCTGGCCGGCTGCGTATCGCGAGTATCTGGCGGTGCTGATTGGCAAGCAGCTCAACGGCAAGAGTTATAGCGCGCGATATATCGGCTCGCTGGTGGCGGACTTTCATCGCACGCTGCTGAAGGGCGGCGTGTTTCTCTATCCGGCGACGGAGAAGCAGCCGCAGGGCAAGCTGCGGTTGCTGTACGAGGCGCGGCCGCTGGCAATGATCGCTGAGCAGGCCGGCGGAGCGGCGGTGAACGGTCGTACGCGCATCCTGGAGCTTGGCGCGGAGGGTATCCACGATCGCACGTCGCTGATCGTGGGCAGCAGGCTTGAGGTAGATGCGCTGCGACGCGCTGTCACGGGAGTTAGCCGCTCGTGATCGCCGAACGCCTTTACTACGAAGCCTCGGCGATGGATGCTCGCGCGCTGGAGTTTGCTGCGGCGGTTACGGATATTCGTCTGGACTCGAAGGACGCGACGAGTCAGCTATGGCAACTCTCGCTGGATCGCACGGCGTTCTACCCGACAGGCGGCGGGCAGCCGCATGATCTCGGCGCGCTCACGGCGACCTCGCGCAGCGGTGCGTTGCTGGAGGTTCCGGTCGAGCGCGTGGAGGAGGACGAGGCTGGTGAGGTGTGGCACTACGTGCGTAAGCCCCTGCTGCAGGGCGCGCAAATCGTGGGTCGTATCGATGCCGAGCGGCGGCTGGACATGGCACAGCAGCACAGCGGACAGCACCTGCTGTCAGCGGTGTTTCTGCGTGAGCTGGCTGCGCCGACGGTGTCGTTTCACCTGGGTGCGGACCGTGTGACGATTGACCTGGCGCTTGCGACGGTGACGGACGACGACCTTCGCCGGATTGAGACAGCGGTGAACCGCGAGGTCTGCGCGGATCGAGCGATCAGCCCGCGCTGGGTCTCGCGCGACGAGGCAGAAGCGATGCTGGCGCGCGGTGCGTTGCGAAAGCTGCCGGAACGCGAGGGGCAGATTCGCATCGTGGAGATCGCAGGCATCGAGCACAACGCCTG
>JAJZFE010000472.1 GCA_021798655.1 Acidobacteriota bacterium
CTCCGCATACGCCTCGCGATGACAATGTCCGCAGTACTCCGCCGTCGGAAACGCGCTCGGCTGAATAAAATCGTTCCCCTCGATCGACGCGTTCCCCGGCAGCGACAGCTTGCCCTCGCCATACACCGCCTCCGCCGCGCCCGCCGAGATGTACTTGTACGTCGCACGCACCTTGTCGGCATAGGCCTTGCGTGCCGCCTCCTGCGCCGTCTGCTGCTGAGCCTCCGTCTGCTCTGCCGCCCGCGCAATCCGCAGCATCGAAAAGCTCGACCACGCCAGCAAACCTACACTACCCCACACCACCGCCAGCAGCAGCCCACGCCGCTTCCTCGCGCCCCCGATCAAATCTCGCATCCCCTCAGCCATCGACCCGGATTATAGCGACGCTGTCATAGCCATGTATACGATCACTCGCATCACCCACTCCCCACCTGTCATAGCATTTCACGCCACGCCGCAACCCCTGCGGCCGCTTCGCGATACACAACTGCTTCGCGATCTACAACTGCTTCGCGATCTAAGGCTTCTTCGCGATCTTCGCCCGCTCCGTCGCCGCATCGGCGCTGCGGCCCTCCGCGTCATACACCCTCGCCAAGCCGGCATGCGCGTCGTCGTACTGCGGATCGTAGCTCAGCGCATCCTGAAACTGCACCCTCGCTCCCTCCGTGTCGCCCGTCTTCAACAAAGACTCGCCCGCATGGGTGGCCACCTCCGCCCGCTGCCGGTTCATGTTCCCGCGCATCAACTCCGCTGCCTGCCTCCGCTGCGCCGCCGCCTCCGCCGTCTTCTTCTCCTTCACATACACGGCCGCCAGCGTCAGATGCGGGTCCGGCTGTTGCGGCAACTGAGCCATCGCCTCCGCCAGAGCAGCCTCCGCCTCCGGCAGCCGGTCCAGCCTGTTGTACACGCTGCCCAGCGTCGCCCACGCCTCGCCGTTCTGCGGCCGCATCTCCAGCGACGACTTCAGCTCCCGCGCCGCGTCCTCATACCGCCCCGCCTGCAGGTACAGCATCCCCAGCGCCAGCGGCGCCTCCGGAGCCTTTGCATCCAGCCGCTCCGCCTGCTCCAGCTCAGGAATCGCCTTCGCACCGTCATCCTGCATCTTGTATGCGAGCCCCAGGTCATAGTGCAGCTGCGGCGTCTCAGGGCTCAGCGCCAGCGCCGCCTCCAGCTGCGTCACCGCATCGTCCAGCTGGTTCAACTGCACATACGCCGCCGCCAGGTCTTCCAGCGCCGTCACGCTCTGCGGAGCCAGGGCAACAGCGCGCTGCAACACAGGCACCGCCTCCTTCGCGCGCTGCTCCTGCAGCAACGCCATACCCATGTTCGTCATCGCATCGGCATTCTGCGGCTGCGCCTGCAACACCTTCGCAAACAGCGCCACAGCCTCCGGAACGCGGTCGCTCCGCTGCAACGCCAGCGCCAGTGCGTTCATGGCCACCACGTTCGCCGGATGCCGCACCAGCAGCGCCTGCAGCACCGGAATCGCCCGCGCATCATCGCCCGCCGTCTCCAGCGCCAGCCCGTACTGCAGCGCCGCCGGCTCGCTCTTCGGATCCAGCGTTGCCGCCCGCGCCATCTCCTTCAACGCGCCCGGCTCGCCCTGCGCCTGCATCGCCAGCCCCAGCCGCAGGTGCAGCTCCGCCACCAGCGGCGTCAACGCCACCGCGGCCGCGAACTCCCGCTCCGCCAACGCCCACTGCTGCTGCTGCGCGTACAGCGAACCCAGGTCGCCATGCAGCTTTGCGTTCTTCGGAGCTGCCTCAGTCGCCGCCTTCATCTGCGCCGTCGCGTCCGCCACCCGGCCCACCGTCGCCAGCACATAGCCATAGCGCTCCAACTCACTCGCCGCCAGCGTCCGATGCTGCGCCGCGGCCTGCGCCTCCATCTGCGCATACAGCGTCAGCGACTGCTCGAACAGCCTCTGCCCCGTCGCGCGATCCCCTCGCGCCATCGCCACCTGCCCCGCTCGAAACGCCCCATCCGCCGTCTGTTGACCGAACGCCACACCGGAGACGCAGAGCAGCGCCAAGCCCCGCAACCCCACCCGCACCGCCAGCACGTTCGCCTTAAGCATCAAGACAAACTTTATAGCAGCTCCCACTCGCCATCGCCTGCTCTCCGGTGTGCGCCACCTCGCCTGCCTCTCTGCTCTCGCCTTTTCTCTTGTCTCTCATCTCAACCGAACCCCGCGGCCAATCACCGATCCATCGCCATTTGGGGCCCGATATCCAGCCCCAGGTCCAGCGCCCGCACACTGTGCGTCAGCGCACCCACCGAGATCACATCCACGCCCGTCGACGCAATCGCCGCCACCGTCTCCAGCCGCACCCCGCCGCTCGCCTCCACCAGCGCACGCCCAGCAATCAACGCGACGCCCTCGCGCAGTTGCTCCAGCGTAAAGTTGTCCAGCAGCACGGTATCCGCGCCGCCCGCCAGCACCGCTTCAATCTGCTCCAGCCGATCCACCTCCACCTCCACGTGCACCGTGTGCGGCAGCCGTGCCTTCATCGCGCGCAACGCGGCGGACACATCGCTCACACCGTTCGCCTTCAGCACCGCCAGATGGTTATCCTTCACCATCACCGCATCCGACAGCGAGTACCGATGGTTGCTCCCGCCTCCGCACCGCACCGCGTATCGCTCCAGCACCCGCAGCCCCGGCGTCGTCTTGCGCGTATCCACAATCCGCGCCTTCGTTCCGCGCGCCGCGGCCACATACTCCGCCGTCATCGTCGCAATCCCGCACAGCCGCTGCACCAGGTTCAGCGCCACGCGCTCCGCCTGCAACACACCGCGCGCCGGCCCCTGCACCGTCGCCAGCACATCACCTGCGGCAAACCTTGCTCCGTCCGAGACCGCAAACTCCGTCACGATCTCCGCATCCGCCAGCGTCATCGCCGCCCGAAACACATCCTCGCCGCACAGCACGCCGGGCTCACGCGCCACCAGCTGCGCCGTCACCACCGCGCGCGCAGGAATCAGCGCCTCCGACGTCGCATCCCCCCACGGCGCATCTTCCTCCAGCGCCGCCAGCACAATCCTCGCCACCGCATCCGCCGGCACCTTCATCCACTCACTCATACGCTGC
>JAJZFE010000447.1 GCA_021798655.1 Acidobacteriota bacterium
GTACATTCCCACGTCGCGCCGACCGGCATGTTGGACAAGCTGAAGCTGCTGCCGATGCTCGCCGAAGTGGGCGGCTACTTTCCGAAGACCATCAGCGCGAAGAACGCGCCGTGCAAAGAGGTGATCCTGCGCGGCGAGGATGCGGACGTGCTGAAGTTTCCGGTGCTGCAGACGTGGCCCGAGGATGGCGGACGCTTCATCACGCTGCCGTGCGTGATCACAAAAAATCCCACCACCGGCAAGCGCAACGTGGGAATGTACCGGATGCAGGTGTACGACGGCAAGACCACGGGCATGCACTGGCAGCGGCAAAAGGTTGCGGCTGAACATGCGCGCGACCGAATGCGAGCTGCGGCGGAAGACGCCTCGGGGCAGGTGGAGATGATGGCTGTCACCGCGGGGGGTACGGCCGCGGCGGGTGAGCACACCATGCCGCAGCATGTGGTCACGAAGATTCGCGGCGAGCGCATGGAGGTGGCCGTGGTCATCGGCACCGACCCGGCGACCACGTTCGGCGCTATCGTGCCTGCTCCGCCCGAGGTCGAGGAGTATCTGATCGCGGGCTTCCTGCGCCAGAAAGCTGTAGAGCTGGTGAAGGCTGAGACCGTCGATCTGGAAGTGCCGGCGCATGCCGAGATCGTGCTTGAGGGCTACGTCGAGCTTGGCGAGCTGCGCACGGAGGGCCCGTTCGGCGACCACACCGGCTTCTACACCATGCAGGATCAGTATCCGGTCTTCCACATCACCTGCATCACGCATCGCAAAGATCCGGTGTATGCGGCTACGGTCGTCGGCAAGCCGCCGATGGAAGACACCTGGATGATCAAGGCCGTAGAGCGCGTCTTTCTGCCGCTGATGAAGCTCACCATTCCCGAGATCATTGACATCAATCTGCCGGCTGAAGGTGTCGCACACAACCTGATGATCGTCAGCATCCGCAAGAGCTACGCGGGCCAGGCGCGCAAGGTGATGCACGCGATCTGGGGCCTGGGCCAGGCGATGTTCACCAAGTGCATTGTTGTGGTGGACGAAGACTGCGACGTGCAGGATGTGGCCGAGGTGATGCTGCGCACCGGCAACAACATTGATCCGGAGCGCGACATCCAGTTCACGATGGGGCCCGTCGACACGCTCGACCACGCGAGTCGCCTGCCCAACTTCGGCAGCAAGATGGGCATCGACGCCACGCGCAAGTGGGCGGCGGAGGGCTTCACTCGCCAGTGGCCCACCATGATGTCCATGCCGAAGAGTGTGCGCGAGCGCATGGACCGCGTGTGGAAGGGACTCGGCATCGGATGAAGTGCCTCGTCGCTGCTGCGCTGCTGGCGGCTTCGCTGGGTGCCTGCGCGCAGAGCCGCCCCGCGCCGAATGGCGGCCTCTACAATCCGACCTCGACCTACGGAGCCTCCTTCACAGGCACGTTGCCTTCGCGCGACATCCTCTCCGGCCTTGCGGAGGGCCGCGAACTGTTGCTCTTCGCTGGCGACTGGGACCACCAGGTTCACCAGGGCCGCAAGACCGACTACCGCTGGGAGGTCGAGATTCTTCCGCTGACACTGCTGCGCAACCCGCGCCAGGTAGCGACGGCGACCATCACTGTGCCCGGGCAGCCGGTATTCATCGTGCATACCAATGAGCTGGTGCTGAAGCCCTGCACGTCCTACTCCAGCAACGAGGTCTACATCTCCGGCCCCGCTGGCTACCCCACCGGGCCGGGCACGGTGAGCTACACGCAGACCTGCTCGCAGGAGTGGGACTACCTCGGCGGCATCAGCCCGCTGGGGCAACGGGTAAGCTGGCGGCCCGGCGAACGGCTGCAGCCCTATGCGATTGTGAACGCGGGCTTCCTCGCGGCCACGCAGTCCGTGCCGACGTACAGCGCGGCGAAGTTCAACTTCACGGTCGAGGCCGGCTTCGGCGCAGAGTGGTTTCTGCGCCCGCGTCGTTCGATTGCGTTCGACGTGCGCTATCACCATCTCTCCAACGCCGGCCGCGCGGACAACAATCCCAGCGTGGAGAACGTCGCGTTCCGCCTGAGCTACAGGCTCGGCCGCCGCTGAAGCCGCTATACTTACAGAGGCGCGGAGCACATCTACAACGCGCAGGAGAGAGTCTTGGCGAAGGCAGAGATCGGGATTATCGGCGGCAGCGGGCTGTACAACATGGACGGCCTGACCGAGGTGCGCGAAGAGCGCGTGGAGACGCCGTTTGGCGAGCCGAGCGAGGTGTTTCTGCTGGGCAAGCTCGAAGGCCGCGACGTCGCGTTTCTCGCGCGACACGGCAAGGGCCATCGCATCCTGCCCAGCGAGTTGAACTTCAAGGCGAACATCTATGCGATGAAGTCGCTGGGCGTCACCAGCATTCTCAGCGTGAGCGCCGTCGGCAGCCTGAAGGAAGAGCACAAGCCGACCGACTTCGTGATCCCTGACCAGTTCATCGACCGCACGTTCGATCGCAGTGCCACGTTCTTCGGCAACGGCGTTGTAGGCCACGTCGCGTTTGGCGATCCGGTATGCCCCATCGTGAGCAAGGTCTTTGCGGACGCGTGTGCCGAGGTCGGCGTCGTTGGCAAACTCGGGGGAACGTACATCTGCATGGAAGGCCCGCAGTTTTCGACGAAGGCCGAGAGCCGTCTGTATCGCAGCTGGGGCGCGGACGTGATCGGCATGACCAACCTGCAGGAGGCCAAGCTCGCGCGCGAGGCGGAGATCAGCTATGCCACGCTCGCGATGGTGACGGACTACGACTGCTGGTTCGAAGGCCACGATGCCGTGACCATCGAACAGGTGATCGCCGTGATGCACCAGAACAGCGGCAACGCGCAGAAGGTGGTGAAGGCCGCAGTCCGCAACATGCCGGCAGACCTGAGCGCAAGTCCCGCGCAGAGCGCAGCAAGGTTTGCCACGATGACGGATAAAGCGATGATCCCCGATGCAACGCGCAAGAAGCTTGAGCTGCTGTACGGGAAGTATTGGTAAAGAGCTTTCAGCGAATGGCTAAGAGCGCGTAACAGATCCAACATCAAAGGCAAGGCATTCATGGCAATTCTGGTCGTAGGTTCAGTGGCGTTCGAC
>JAJZFE010000516.1 GCA_021798655.1 Acidobacteriota bacterium
TTTCCCGTGTTCCTGAAGCTGGGTTCGGTGGTGTTTGGGACGGGGCTGCCGCCGATGGAGGGCAAGAGCCTGCTGGAGGCGGCGCGACGGCATCCGTGGGAGACCACGCGGATGCTGTGGTTGTGGGAGTGGCACGCGGTGGTGGTGTGGAGCGCGTGCGCGCTGGTGGCGTTGCCGACGCTGGCGCTGGCGTTGCGGCCGGTGCTGCGGCGGATGATGCGCGAGACCGCGATCGAGACGGTGTAGCCAGAGCGCTTTTGCTTCAGGTGTAGTCGCCGCCCAAGCAGATTCCTCCGCTGCGCTGCGGAATGACAAATCATGAAGATTGCTGGCGACTACACCTGAGAGGAAACGGCCCTAGTTGCCGTGGAACTCCTCGACGGGGTCGGCGGAGTGGACCCAGGCCGAGTCGATGAGGTTGCGGAGCTCGATGGCTCCTGCGGCAAGGCGGTCGTCGGTGAAGGTTCTTGCCTCCGGTGTTCCTGCGCCGGAGAAGCCGCCTGCCTTTTCGAGCTGGTAGACCTTTTCGACGAGCATGTGGGAGTGATGGAGGTAGTCGAGGTACTGCGACCACTCGTCGTCGATGACCGTGGTCGGTGCGTCGGCGACGAGCCTGGCGACCTCGGCGTAGTGGATGTGGCTGTGGACGTACGTACTCTCAAACTGGGAGTGGATGTGGTGTTCGGTGGTGTAGCCGTTGGGGTCTTCGCCGGTCCAGCCGTTGTACTGGATGGTGGTGTGGAGAGGCATGGAGCCGTCGCCGACGTAGTGGCCGAGCCAGCCGGCGTCGTAGAGGACGGCGGTCTCGACGGGACGGGTGGGTTTGTGCGCTGCGGCGAGCTTGCGGTACTCGCGCAGGTCGACCTTGAGCCGTTCCCAGACCTCTTCGACCTGCCAGGGAAGGAGGCCGACCTTCTCCGGGGTGAGCTGGATGTTGGGCGTAGCAGGCTGCGCGGCGGCGAGGGCGCGGATGAAGTCGTAGCGCTTCCGGGGCAGCGGGCCGGCCAACTCGGCGTACTCGAAGTCGATGAAGTGGTCCGCGGCCTGTGTGGCGTTGAGTTCGCTCTCCGCCTTGTTGCGCCAGCGATCGGGCTCGGGACCGAGGTACTCGATGGTGTCGAGCGCGTTGGCGTTGCGGAGGAAGAGCGGAACGTCCGCAGGCAGGTAGGCGACGGCGGCGCGGTTGATGATCTCGTGGCCGTCGACTCCCCAGGCGAAGGCAGGCTGTGCGGCGAAGACGGGGATGAGTGCCGCAGCGACGAGGGCGCGAGTGAGGGGCGAGTTCCGCATCCCGCAAGTATATCTGCGCGTAGCCGATACAGTATGCTGACATCGCAGGCGATGGCAGGGAGAACGATGGGGCGCGAGCAGGCGAAGGCACTGATGGAGCGATGGAGCTGGATCCAGCGCGTGCGGCCGATGGTGTTGGGCGTGCGCGTGGCCGACCTGCTGGTGCCGGGGCGACGGACGATCGTGTCCGGCAGCGAAGGGCTCTCGTACTATGTCGATCCGCTGAATCACCTGGGACACTTGCTGGTGAGCGATGGACAGTATGAGCCGGAGACCGAGAGCTATCTGCGCAGGCTGCTGCAAGCGGGCGACAGCTTTCTGGATGTGGGCGCGAACGAAGGCTACTTCAGCGTGCTGGCCGCGAGCGTGGTGGGCGCGGAAGGGTATGTAGCCGCAGTGGAACCGCAGGGTCGGCTGTGCGAGATCATCCGCATCAACCTGGCGCTGAACGGGGCGAATGGTGCCGTGTTCCACGGCGCGCTGGGCGGTGCGAAGGGCGCGAGCACGGAGCTGTTCCACTCGCCGGCGTTGAACACCGGGTATTCGAGTGTGGTGAAACGGCCGCGGTTTACGCGGAGTTCAGAGAGGGTGGCGTTTCTTGACCCGGCTGAGCTGCTGGGCGGCAGAGACGCGTTTGCGTTGGTGAAGGTGGATGTCGAGGGCTTTGAAGATCGGGTGGTAGAGAGCCTGCTGCCGCTGCTGCAGCAGGGCAAGGTGAAGGCGCTGCTGCTGGATTATCATGCGTCGATTCTGAAAGAGCGCGGAGTTGAACCGGCGGCGATCGAGCAGAGCGTGGTGGCCGCAGGGATGAAACTCGTGGGCGAGTATGCGGGGTTTGGGGATTATCGGTTGTATGTAGCCGGATAGGTCGGGCCATCCGGCCCTCGCGTGGTTGTGGGGTTGCTCCGTGGGGCTTCGCCCCACGCTGGTATAGAGCGCGCCTCCGGCGCTGGCGAGCGAGGCCGCACGCCGTCCAGACGATGACTGCCTGGAGCGTTTGTGATGGTTCGAGATGCAGATTCCTTCGCTGCGCTGCGGAATGACAATGTAGTGAGCATGATGCGGCGCGGAGTTCGTTATGGACGGCTGAGCGGCGGTGGACGGGCTAGACCAGGACGGGCTACACCAGCACGGGCTAGACCAGGACGGGCTCTTCGGCGAGGACGGGGCTGTTGAAGACGCGGCGGTAGCGATCGATGAGGTCTGCAGGGCCTGTGGCTTTGCGCGGGTTGTCGGAGAGCTTGACGGTGGGGATGCCGTCGGCCGAGGTGAGCTTGCAGACCAGCGAGATGGGCCCGAAGGTGTCGTGTTCCTCGTCGGCGCCGCGCGGGTGGCAGTGGCGGAAGTCGTTGGTGAGCAGCGTGCCCCAGCCGGCGGAGAAGCGGATGCGTCCGTTGAAGTAGCTGTGCAGCGCGACGATGGTGGAGGCGTCGAGGCCGTCGGAGGCGATGAGGCGCTTGGTGCGTGGGTCCTGGCCGCGGCGGATGAGCCAGGCGATGTACTCGTCGCCGGCGAGGAAGGGGTCCTTGCTGTCGATGCGCTGGCCGGTCCACTGCGCGACCCAGTCGGGCGCGCCGTGGAGGAACTGCGTGGTGCCGAAGGTGTCGGGCAGCGTGATGAGCAGCTCGTTGTCGTAGCTGCGGGCCCAGAGTTCGAGGACGCGGTACTGCGATTCGCGCAGGGCTTGATCCGAAGCTGCGGGGTCGCTGCCGCGCGAGGCGAGGGCGGCGAGCGCCATCGGCAGCTCGTGGGCGTTGGTGCCGATGGCTTCGAGATCGTGCT
>JAJZFE010000072.1 GCA_021798655.1 Acidobacteriota bacterium
GCGGTGCGTGGGCCAGCAGCGCCTCGGCCACCTGGCGGCCGATGGTCATCACGGGATTCAGCGCCGTCATCGGCTCCTGAAAGATCATGGCCAGCCCGCTGCCGCGCAGCCGTCGCATGGGCTCTTCGCCGAGCGTGAGCAGGTCGTGACCGTCGAGCAGAACGCTGCCGCACGTGGTTGCGCCCGGGGGCAACAGCCGCATCAGGGCAAGGCTGGTCGCCGATTTGCCCGAGCCGGACTCGCCGACCAGGCCGAGGGTCTCGCCCGCTGCGAGCGCGAACGAGATGCCGCGCACCGCAGGCCGCGCGCCGAATGCCACGTGCAGCGCTTCGACCGAAAGTAGAGGCGCGGATAAAGGCCGAGGCGGCGGCGAAAGAGGCGAGTCCACAACCTGAGCATAACGAAACACACCATCCAGCGCACAGCGCATCGCAGAGCCGGTGTGGCCTGGTGTCCTGAGTCTGAAGTTCGTTGCATACTCTCCAGAGGTTTGTCATTCCGCAGCGTAGCGGAGGAATCTGCATCTCGCGCAGGCCGTCAGGGTGCATCCGGCTTCGATCTGTGTCGCGGACTTCAAACGCATCACACTAGTTGGAGATCGCGTGGGTCTTGTCGTCCAGGTAGACCGAGAGCGCCTGCGCGGTGCTGCTGTGCTGCGCGTGGCGGGTGATGTACCAGGAGGGCGGCAGGCGGTCCTCGCGACGATCGCTGCGGTTGGGTTCGGGCGAGCTCCCGGGCAGCAGGGCGTCGCGCACGTCCTGCGGAAAGCCCGGCCACGACGTCGCAAAGCCGTCGAGCACCACGACGTCCGGGTAGTCCTTGGTGGTGGCGGCCGCGCGCAGCCGAGCCTTCATGTCGCTGGAGCCGACATCGACATACTGCACCTTGAGCGACGGAAAGTTGGTGGTCAGCGCGGTCTGCATCTGGTTGGTGAAGGGCACGGCCGCGGTGACGGGCGGCGGCTCGGTGGCCGCAGTCAGGTTGCTGAGCGAGTGGCCGTAGTCGCTCGCATCCACCCCGTAGTTGCTCGCGTCGATGCCGTAGTTGCCGGCGGTCTGCCCAAAGCTGCCGGCGGTCTGCCCGTGGTTGCTGGCCGCGTTGCCGAACGCGCCGGAGTTCTGTCCGAAGCTGCTGGAGGTCTGCTCGCGATAGCCGGCCTTGGCGGCCGCATCGGCGTCGGCGTCGGGGCCGGTGTTGTTGGGCACGCGCGCAATGGTGGGGCTGCCCGCATCGACGCCGAAGTTGCCCGCATCCACGCCGAAGGTCGCCGCGTTCTGCCCGAAGTTGCCGGTGGTCTGCTCCACGTAGACGATGGGCGGCTGCGCCATGGTGCCCGGCAGCGTCATGGTCGGGCCGCTGCCGGAGGGCTCCACGAACCAAACGATGAGCTGCCCGTGCTGCAGCGGTTTGTAGGCGTCTTTGATCTTTGGCTTGTCGTCGGCGGGCTTGGCGGGCGCAGCCTTCGCCGCTGCCGGCGCAGCTCCCGGAGTCGCCGGCGTTGGCGCTGCAGAGGCCTGCGGAGCGGCTGCAGCCGCGGTCGCAGCAGCGTCGGGCGTAGACGCGCCTGGGGTACTCTGCCCATGCAGAGGCGCCGCTGTGAGCAGGGCGAGCTTCGCAACGAGCAGAGCGAGTGCTGCGGCGAGTCGACGTGCTGTGAGCCTGGTCTGCATTCTGGTTGCGTGCCTCGTGCGCTGCGGCGTCCTGCTGCCCCTAAGGTACTCGTCTTGATTGGACGTTGCCAGTTCTTGCGAGTTGCACGCGAGTCGCGGCGGGTTCGGCGAACATCCAATCGGCATGAGCCTCGCTGCCCGCCCTCTGCGCCTCTCGGTCCTGGATCAGTCGCCCGTGCCCGACGGCGCAACGCCCGCGCAGGCACTGGCGAACTCGCTGGATCTGGCGCGGCATGTCGACCGGCTGGGCTACACGCGACTGTGGTACTCCGAGCATCACGCGATGGACCTGCTCGCCTGCACCGCGCCCGAGATTCTGATCACGCGCGCGGCTGCCGAGACCACGCGCATCCGCGTCGGTTCGGGCGGCATCATGCTGCCCCACTATGCGCCGCTGAAGGTGGCGGAGGTCTTTCGCACGCTTCACGCAATGTTTCCCGACCGCATCGATCTGGGCATCGGACGCGCGCCGGGCGGCGGCCAGCTGGAGGCGTATGCGCTGCGCCGCAATCGCCAGGGGCCCGTGACCGACGACTTTCCGCAGCAGCTTGCCGAGCTGCGCGCGTTTCTTTATCCGGAGCTGTGGGCGCAGCACGAGGACGCGCGCGGGCCGCATCCGTTTTCGCGCATCCGCGTCGCACCGGACGCTCCCGGCGCGCCGCAGCTCTGGCTGCTCGGCTCGTCGATGTGGTCTTCGGCCACGGCCTCGGCGGAGGGCCTGCCGTATGCCTTCGCGCACTTCTTCTCCGCGCAGGGAACCCGCCAGGCGATCAGCCACTATCAGCGCAGCTTCACGCCAGGCAGCGCGCCGGACGCCCTGCAACGGCCGTACAGCGCCATCGCCATCGGCGTCATCGTTGCGCCCACGCAGGACGAAGCCGAGCATCTGCACGCCTCCGTGCGGCTGCTGCAGCGGCGCATCCGCATGGACGACCGCCGTCCCGTCGCCACGCCCGACGATGCGCTGCGCGAGCTGAACGCTCTGCCTGTTGCGCCGAACCCGCTGCTGCCGTTCACCGCCGGCTCGCTCGACCAGCCGGAGACGGAGTTTCCGCGCTACGTCGTGGGCGCGCCAGAGACGGTGCGCGAGGAGCTGCTCCGCATCGCGCGCGAGCTGGAGCTGGATGAGCTGATCGTGAACACCATCACGCACTCGCACGCGGCGCGGCTGCGCAGCTACACGCTGCTGGCCGAGGCGATGGAGTTGCAGGGATAGAGCCGTTCGCCATCAGGTATCGCTTGTCATTTCGACCGGAGGCTGCGCTTTTGCAGCCGTAGCGGAGAAACCCCCGCATTTCGAACCGCCAAATACTTCCACACCGATACGCAAACCGCGCTGGGTAGACTCTTACTCGAAGCGCGGCAGGTGTTCCATCTCGCCGGCTGGGATCGGTTCGGTG
>JAJZFE010000071.1 GCA_021798655.1 Acidobacteriota bacterium
GCGGCGTGCGTTGCGTCCTCCGGCTCCAGCTTGCTCAAAGGCACTGCCGCCTCGATGACGGTGTATCCGATCGTGCCGGATTACGTGCGCTATACGAAGTACGGACGCGATTTGAAGTACACCACCGGAGAGATTGGACTGGCCGGGCACTGGATCAAGTTGATGCTGCACTACATGTTTCTCTACAAGGCACAGCTGCGCCCGGGATGGAGACTGATACCCGAGTGAGCGCGCAGCAGGTTGAAGTGTGCAGCGATCGAAAGGACGTGCTGACCGTGGGAGAGATCAATACCAACGTATACGCAACGCAACCAACACGCTTCACGCTGTTCATGCGGACGTTTATCCCCTGGCAGTTGTGGCGATTTGCAAGCATCAACCTGAGGATGATGCTGCTGATCGGCAGGGAGAAGCGCAAGTAGGCGCGAGCCATGCATGAGACATCGACGGAGATGCCGCGGATGGCCATCTCCGTGGACGCGTCACTCTGTTCCGGCAAACGCAATGGCCCGGGGGAAGAGCACGTTGTTTTCAAGATGGACGTGGCGATGCGTGAGCCGCTCGAAGTCGGCGAGCGTGGCGTAGAGCGCGTGGTACGTGGGGCAGGCTCCGTCGGGTAATTCGAAGTGACGAGTGTGCTCGCGAATTGATGCCAAGGCACCGCCCACGATGTCGTGGTCGGCCATCATCGCTGCGATGGGATAAGCGACGCTGCCGAAGAAGGCGTAGGGCTTGGGCGCACCGGTCTGATGTGCCTGCTCCAGCGAGACGATGTAAGGAAAGAGAACGCGTTCCTCCTTGTCCATGTGGGGCCCCATCTCGTCGGCAATCTGCTGGACGAGATCTTCCACCTGGACCAACTCAGGATGGTTCGCGCCGTGGCGGTTGCGTACCTTGTGCGAGAGAGCGATGAGGCGGTCAAGTTCCGTGCGCGTAGGGGCGTGGCACTGGTGCACGATGTGCTCCACCAGGTCTGCGCAGGAGCGCATCGTCCAGGGTTCGACTGGCTCGGGGGCGACCTGCTCCGCCTCGGCCAGCTTCTCGAGAATCTGCGGCAACGATATCTGCTGCTCGGCGCAGACCTGTTCGAGCGGCTTTCTTCCGCCGCAACAATAGTCAATTCCGAAGCGCTCAAAGACGCGCACGGAAGATGGCTGCTCAATGGCCAGATCACGAACTTGTTTCACTGCAGTCTGCATGGGTATCTCCTCATCGACAACACTAGCGGAATGCAAAACGGAACTCAGTGACTTAAGTTCTCGCTGCAAAAAAAACTTTTGCAGGATCATCTTGCGAGCGCGTGGGCGCGTTGCAACCGCGATTGCAGGAGAGAACGCCAGAGTGCGCGGGGATGCGATTGGTTGCAGTTGCCGCGCCGTGCAGCAGACTACGATGCGACCCTGGCTTCCAGTTCGGCCAGCCGTTTGCGGAGGCTGCGCTCTTCGTTGAAGCGCTCGGTGTCGTCGCGGATGACGGCAGCGATGCCGGTGATGGCATGCGTCTCGGAGTACAGCAACGCCACGGTGAAGGCGATCGACAATGCGCGGCCGTCCTTATGCACGGCGGGCACGCGCAGCAGGTCGTTGCCATAGCGCGTCTGGCCGGTCTGCATGGTCTTGTGATAGCCCTCCCAGTGGCGCTGCTGGAGGCGTTGCGGGATGATCAAATCCAGCGACTGGCCCAGCGCATCACTCTGAGTGAAGCCGAAGATGCGCTCTGCGGCAGGGTTCCATAACGTGATCCTGCCGCTGGCATCCGCGACGATCACGGCATCGCCGATGGATGCAATCAATTGCTCGTAATCAATGTTTGCTGGCATAGACGTGGCATCTCCTTTTCGCGGCTTAAGATCGACATCAGGCAGCGACGGGCCCTGATCCGGCGAAGGCAAGCGCGAGGCATCTGCCCGCAAGCCATCACAATGACGGCCGGGGAGCGATGCCTTTGATGGATTGAGTCTACGTCTAGCAATGGACGCGTGCTGTGACTTTAGTCGCGCGCCTATCGAAATCGCTGAGTTGTGCAATCGTGCGTAGACCACTCGCTCCTGCAACACGTATCGCATGACGCAGATGAGAGCGCGCAGGGAGATACCATCCCTGCACGCTACTTGCGCCGTGCGCTGAACTCATCTCCCATGGATGCGATCGCTTCGCGGTTCAATACCTGCGCGGCATGCGGAAACACCACCGTCTCTTCGATGTGGATGTGCTCAGCGTAGAGCTGCTTCAGCTCGCGCGTCTGAGATAAGAGCCGCTCTTCATCGCCGGCCTCAAGAACACCTGCGGCGATCCACGCGGTATAGAGCCAGTCCACGGATTGGTGGAGATCTTCAGCATGGTGATGGTCGCCTTCGAGGCGATCGATCACGTCCATGCTGCCCATGGAAGCCTCTGCACGCAGGCGCGGGAAGAGCGACTCCTCTTCATCTGCCGAGTGCCGCTGGCCACCGACATGAAAGTAACGCAACGCAGCCTGCACGGCGGACTGCTCCTCCTCGGTCAGGCGTCGTCCGCGTGCACGGTCAACCACAAGAAAGAGGATGTCGAGGAAGTGCTCGATCCTTCGATGGCAGTCCTTCAGCATCCCAATCGGGTCAGTGAATCCGCTGTCTGGTTTCGCACCGATCTGTATGGCCATCCTTCACCTCTCTCTTCGATTGTCGTTGATTCCTGAGACTTCGGGCAGCTATCTTTTGTTGTGACGGAACGGTCATGCGCCCTGCAAGACGTGGAGCGTGGAGGCCTGTTTGAGAGCTGGCGGCGGCGCAACGTAGCCCTTGGGCACGTAGGAACAGCAGGGTTCTTCGGCGTTCGGATCTCCCGTCAGCGCATAGGCGCGCGACCTCGATCCGCCGCAGATCTCTTTGAACTCGCAGGCGCCGCATTTGCCTTCGAGCATGGAGGTGTCGCGCAGACTGAGAAACAGTGGCGACTCGCGGTAGATGGACGCGAGGGTCTGCTCGCGGATGTTGCCCGCTCCAAGCGGAAGGAAGCCGCTGGGGAAGACGTCTCCGGTGTGCGAGATGAAGACGAATCCCTTGCCGTCATTGAGGCCACG
>JAJZFE010000263.1 GCA_021798655.1 Acidobacteriota bacterium
TTCCGATCTAATGCGTGTTTGAAGGACGAGATGCGTCGCGACGAGCGGATCGTGGTGTTCGGAGAGGATGTTGCCGATGCTACCCGCGATGCCGGTCTGAAGGAAGGCAAGCTGAAGGGCAAAGGCGGCGTGTTCAAGCTGACGCATGGCCTACAGACGGAGTTTGGCAGCGAGCGGGTGTGGAATTCGCCGCTGGCCGAGGCCAACATCACTGGTCGCGCGATCGGCATGGCGGTGCGCGGGTTGAAGCCGGTGGTGGAGATTCAGTTCTTCGACTACATCTGGCCGGCGATGCACCAGATGCGGAATGAGCTATCGCTGGTGCGCTGGCGGTCAAATGGTGCTTTCAGCTGTCCGTTGGTGATGCGGGTTCCGATTGGGGGTTATCTGACGGGTGGATCGATCTATCACTCGCAGTCGGGTGAGAGCATCTTTACGCATACCCCTGGAGTGCGGGTTGTGATGCCATCGAATGCGCTGGATGCACTGGGGCTGTTGCGGACGGCGATTCGCTGCGATGATCCAGTGTTGTTTTTGGAGCACAAGCGCCTGTATCGGGAGACGTTTGGGCGCGCGGCGTATCCGGGGCCGGAGTATTGCATTCCGTTTGGCAAGGCCAAGGTGGTGCGGCCCGGCAAGGATGTCACGGTGATTACGTACGGTGCGGTGGTTCCACGGGCGTTACAGGCCGCGCAGAAGCTGCACCGTGAGACAGGTGTGGATGTTGAGTTGATCGACCTGCGCAGCCTGGCTCCGTACGACTGGGAGGCGATTGCGGAGAGCGTTCGGAAGACAAACCGCGTCATCGTGGCCCATGAAGACATGAAGAGCTGGGGCTACGGCGCGGAGATTGCGGCACGCATTGGCGAGGAGTTGTTTCACGATCTGGATGCGCCGGTGCGGCGAGTAGCCGCGATGGACACCTTTGTAGCGTACCAACCGCAGTTGGAAGATATTATTCTGCCGCAGCCAGACGATCTGTACCGTGCCATGGCGGAGATTGCGGCGTTCTAACTGTAGGGTGAGAGTGCTGTGCTGCCGGATTTTGGCCTCGTTGAACCACAACTGACTGCATGATTCGGTGTCTTTCCATCAGGAGTCCCCACGGCGGAGCGTGATAGCGGCGTGGGATGCTCCTTGAGGGAGTATCTATGTCTATCAGCAGTCGGAGCGGGATTTGCGGCAGGCGTTGGCGGACGACGTTGCAGGCGGGGGTGGCGCTGGCGCTAGCGATGGCGCTGGTGGAGCAGCCGGTGCTGGCGGAGTCAGCGAGCAGGAAGAGCAAGGACATCACCGGGGCCCTTGGACAGGGGCAGTTGGCGGGCGAGCAGCGGATTCTGCACGCGTTGAATCGGCTGACATTTGGGCCGCGTCCGGGGGATGTTGCCGCGGTGCAAGCGATGGGGCTGCAGCGCTGGTTTGCGCAACAGTTGAATCCGACGGCGATCGACGACTCTGCACTGGAGGCACGGCTGGCGATGTTTCCAGCGATGCAGTTGGACCAGGCGGAACTGATGCAGCGATATCCAAGTCCGCAACTGCTGCGGCAGATGATTGTGGCGAAGGCTCCGCTGCCGAGTGATCCGTTGGAGCATTCGATTTATGCGGACCAGATGGCGTTCTATCAGGCGGCACGGGCCAAACAGGCGGCAGAGAACGTCAACAGTGGGGAAGCGAAGCAGAAGGTCCCCGGTACGGATGCTGCGATGGAGATGGGCAAAGCTGCGCTGCCGGGCGATGGAGTTGATCCTTCCGTTCCAGCGATGGCGACGCACGAGGAACAGCTCTACTCCGGGCTGGAGGCAGTGAAGATCATCAACCTGCCTGCGAACGAGCGGTTCCAGCGCGTGATGTCCATGCCGCCTGAGGAGTTGATGAACTTTCGCAAAAGCTTGAGCCGTGTGGAACTAGGCGCAGCGATGGCTGGGTTGACTCCGGAGCAGCGGGAGATCTTTGTTTCGCTGCAGGGGTCTGCTCGGATGATTGGGGCAGAGGTGGTGCAGACGCGGTTGCTGCGGGATATCTACAGCGACCGTCAACTGGAGGCGGTGATGACCGACTTCTGGCTGAATCACTTCAACGTGTACCTGCGCAAGAACGGGAATGAACCTTATCTGTTGCCAGCGTATGAGCGTGATGTGGTGCGACCTCATGCGCTGGGGAAGTTTGAAGACCTGCTGGTGGCGACGGCGCAGAGCCCTGCGATGTTGATGTATCTGGACAACTGGCAGAGCATTGGGCCGGACTCGCCAGCCGCACGGAACGCCGGTCGGAAGGGGCAGTTCGCGCAGAACCTACAGACGAAGCAGAGCTTGAAGGACCGGGGTCTGAATGAGAACTATGCTCGTGAGTTGATGGAGTTGCACACACTGGGCGTGCAGTGTGAGGTCAGCGAGGACCATCCGGTGCAGGCCCTGCCGCGGAGTTGCGGCACGGGGTATACGCAGAGCGATGTGACGGCGGTGGCCAAGGTGCTGACCGGATGGACGATAGACCGACCCCTGCGGGGCGGGGAGTATCGGTTTGATGAGCGGAGGCATGAACCGGGCAGCAAGACGGTGTTACACACCACGATCCGCGAAGGCGGCCAGATGGAGGGTCTGCAGGTGTTGCACATGCTGGCGAGCAGTCCTGCGACAGCGCAGTTTATCTGCAGCAAACTGGCGGTGCGGTTTGTCAGCGATACGCCACCGCAGGCCTTGGTGGACCGGATGGCGGGTTCGTTTGTTTCCAGTGGCGGAGACATCAAGTCGGTGCTGCGGACGATGTTTGATTCGCCGGAGTTCTGGTCGCCTGGGGTATATCGCGCCAAGGTAAAGACGCCGTTGGAGTTTGTGGTTTCGGCGGTGCGGGCGAGCGATGCCGAGGTGGGGAACGGGATACCGCTGGCACAGTCGCTGGACCGCCTGGGCATGCCGGTGTACGGAATGCAGACCCCGAATGGCTATAGCTGGATGGCTGAACCATGGGTGAGCACGGGCGAACTGGTGAACCGGATGAACTTTGCGCTGGTGCTGAGCAGCAACCACCTGCCAGGAGTGCGGAC